>JAICIM010000595.1 GCA_025928885.1 Ktedonobacteraceae bacterium
CTTGTGGTCTCGTAAATACGATAAAACTCGTCGAAATCGGCATCGCTCTCACCGCGCCTGATCGTAATGCCCTTGCGTCCCGCCAGACGAATATTGTAGCGCCACTTCTCTTTCATGCCGCTCAGCAACGGCTTCTCATCCGGGCGAATATCCAGTACCCACTCGTGGCGAATATGACTGAAATACGGATTAGACCGGAAACCATGCCGTTTCAGCTCGGTCAACCATGCCTCGTTACCATCCTCCACGCTCGGCTCGATCTTGAGCATAAAGGCGTGATATTTACGGGCCTGCGCTTTGACAAAGTTGAGTAGAACGGTGAGGGCTGGCGAGGCTGGATCATCGATGATGGGGCCGCGTGGAGCATAGAAATACGGTTGCCTGAGCAGCGGCGCGGAGATGACCAGAACCAGCATTGCCGCACATAAATTCCCGGCATCATCCACCACGCCCACATATAGCGATGTATCCCCAAGATAGGGCAGCAACTCGCCCCATTCGTACGATTGCGTAATATTGCAGCATGGCGACGATGCCACGAAATCATTCCATTGCTGACGATCTGTGATGATCCGAGCTTCCATCTTTCATCCTTAATAGCATACTAACTGCATCATATTATGACGAGGCTTTCCCGCGTGCGGCCCGCTCCAGCTCAACCTTTTTACGCTCCTCGTGCCTCCTGGCTCGCCGCACCTCGACCAGTTTGCGCCAGGCAGCGTAGAGCAGGGGACGATAGACATAATCCTGCGTCGGCATGTTCATGCGCGAAAAGCCATCAAAGCCCTTTTTATATTCATAGACGCCCCACATCTCCTCGCCCGGCTCCAACACTTCGGGAATGGTGCGAAAATCAAAGTAGCTACAATTCTTCGCTTTGGCCCATAAAATACAACGATATTGCAACAGATAGGTCGGTTTTAGATTGCGTTTATGATTGGCTGAAGCTCCGAACATATCCCAGCACCAGTCGCCGAAGCGAATGAGCATCTTGGCCGCAATCGCCTCCCCCTCATGCTCCGCTAGATAGAGGACCGCATCGCCCTTGCTGGCAAACGAGCGGAAAATCTTTTTGTTATACTCTTTACCATGAATAAAGAAGTCATCGCGCTCACTGGTCAGTTTGAGCAGTTCATAATAGGTATCAAAATCGGCATCGCTGGTCGCCTCGCGGATCACCACGCCCTTGCGCTCAGCGGAGCGCACGTTCTGCCGCCACGTCATCTTAAAGTTGGCAAGCAGTTTTTCGGCATCGGGGCGAATATCCAACACCCAGCTGCGTCGCCCATGTATCGAGATGGGATTATCGCGAAAACCGATCTTGCGATAGGCGGAGATCCAGCGATTCTCTTCGGGATCATCGTCGGCAATATTGGGTTCGACGCGCAACACCACCGCATGCTCACGGCGTGCGATCGTGTGGGCATAGCGGATCAACGCCGGGAGCGCGGGCGAATCGGGACTCTCCACCGTCGGGCCGCGCGAACTATAGAGCCAGCGCAGCGTCACGCCCGGCACCCTGACCGGCAGCGGCACATCGGCGATGGAGAGCATCATCACGCCGACCAGCCGCCCCTCATCCAGAGCGCCCAGGCGATAGATACGTGTCCCGAGAAATTTATTTAGTTCGCCCCATTCAAAAGACTGCAAGAGGTGGCCTCGCGGCTGACGCAGCAGAAAATCGTTCCACTGCTCCCTATCAGTCACTTCCTGGACAGATATCGACATGGCAACATATCCCCGGCAGGCGGCCAGTGCATTCAAGCAGCCTGCATAACAACCTTACATAGTTTCTCTTACATAGTTTCCATAAATTCGCGCCTGAGCAGGCTATAAACGCGAACATCGTGGTACTTGCCAAAGCGGGGAATAGCCTCGCGCAACGTTCCCTCATACTTAAAGCCAGCCTTCTCATCGGCACGCCAGCCGCCGATATTCTCTTCCATATCCTGCGTCTGAATGCGGTTCAGATTCAGCTCCATGAACCCGTAGCGCACCATCAGCTTGGTGGCCTCGGTGCCATAGCCTTTGCCCCAGACCGAGCGGTCGCCGATCGTGACATAGAACTCGGCGCTCTGATTGAGGTGATTGATATCTTTTAAACCGACCGTGCCAATCAAGCGGTTGTCGCTTTTGAGGGCCACACCAAATAAAATATGGGTAAAACTTTTGTAGAGGTTATCGAGGCGCTCTTTGCCGCGTGCATCGCTGGAAGGATAGACGGCGAACCAGCGGCGAATCTCCTCGTCGTTGCGCCATGTGGCGTAGAGGTGATAATCCTGACCCGGCTCCAGAGGCCGGAGATAAATACGATCCCCGACAATAAACGGGGCGTGAAAGTTCTCTGTATTTTCTGCTGTGTTTTCAGTCATGTTATACTGCCTCCTGGTATTTTGACAGATCCGAAGGCAGTATAACATAGGCATAAAATGGAGGCAATTCAGGCACACAGCCGATAGGTCTTTTGCACCAACTTTTGGGCAAGCCTTTTATAAGCAAATCTTTGCATAGAACGATACTACGGTTATGACGGATTCTCACCCCACGCTGTACTTAAAAACATCACGGCGCAAAAATCATCGCTATGCATCTCGATGCGCATCTGTTGCAGCAATTCGCTCAACTCTTCCTGAGTCGCGACGCCCGCATTGATGAGGAAGGGCTGCATGAGGTCAAACATAACAAACGCCACCTCGCTGAGCGTCTCGTGAACCGGGGAGCCAGCTGAGAAGTCGAGGGCGTGCGCTTTCGATTGCACGTTTTTAAAGCCGGCGTGGCGCAAGAGATGGTTCAAGCGCGGAATAATGCCCAGCACGCGCCCAGTGGGAGAAAAGCTCAGACCAGTTCTGCTCATCGCCTGATAGAAAAGGCTGAACAGCGTATCGGTGGCGACGCAGGTTGTGCTGACCTCGCACTCGGTGACGCGAAATATCCCCCCTGGCCGCAAGACGCGCTGTACTTCTCGCAAGAGATCGTTCCATTGGCTGGGAGCAATACAGGCGATCATGCGACCGTTGACCAGATCGAACGAGCTATCTTCAAATTCCAGAGGTTTCGTCATGTCCATCTCCTGGAACGAAGCATTGGTCAGGAGTTGCGAAAGCGCACGCGCACCGGCGTACTGCACCATGTTCTCACTAACATCAATGCCCGCTACCTCCGCATCGGGATAGGCAAACGCGACATCGAGCACCCACTGGCCCGGACCGCAGCCCAGATCGAGGATTGACCGCATCGTTTCCACATCGGATCGTTCCGAAAATAGCCCTCCCATCGCCTCTGTAATAAAACGATCCTGTTTTGTCAAACGCGCCATTTCAGCCGAGCTATCGGCATCAATAAAATACGTACTCTTTCCGGCGGTTGGCTGATCAAGCATGTGTACTCCATCCTTTCAACAAAGCGTCTCCAATCACTAACAACACTGTATGCTTTTTGCAGGGTACATTCTTACTTTGCGCAAGATCTTCTAAAAAGTATCACTCACACAAAATCGCCAGATTACTCAATAAGTATACTATTTCTTTTTCCAGGATAACAGATCATATTCTTCTCTGTCAAGCAAATTTATATGTTATAGTATCTCTTACTTCAGGCACATGAATACCACTATTGCTGACAGCTTGCCATTTTATCGAAGCTGATCTATCATAAAACAGATCTTATAAAGGGGGAATCCTTACATATGCATCTCATAACCGAGCCATATCTTGACCAGGCTGCCCGCTGGCCTGCGACCGGGCGGCACATTCTGGCCCAATACGACGATAGCTCCATCATCGTCTACCAGGCCTACAGACCCGCCATCGGGCATTTCGCGGCCCGCACCGGCTACTTCGG
Source organism: Ktedonobacteraceae bacterium (assembly GCA_025928885.1). GTDB lineage: Bacteria > Chloroflexota > Ktedonobacteria > Ktedonobacterales > Ktedonobacteraceae > JAICIM01. Next base: position 3,841 of record JAICIM010000595.1, read on the forward strand.
CGGCGGGTTCTCGTTTTCCAGAATGAGCTGGATCAAGCCCAATTTTTTATGGATGCAATATCGCAGTGGGTGGAGTTGCAAGCCGGGACAGGAGGTAACGCTGGCGATCCGCCTGCAACGTGTAGCTTTTGATCAACTGCTGGCAGAGGCGGTCCACTCCACCTATAAAGAGGCGATCTATGGCAGCGAGGCCGCATGGAAGCAGCGCGTGGCCCATTCAGATGTGCGCCTGCAATGGGACCCCGATCACCATCCATCCGGGGCCAGACTGGAACGTCGCGCCATTCAGCTTGGTTTGCGCGGCGAGGCGCTAGCCCATTATGCCCGCGAATGGATTCTTGAGATCGAGGATATCTCTGATTTTGTGCGCCAACAATACGAGGCGGTGCGTCTGGGAGATTATGCGCGACTGATTATCCCTCAAGAGCAGGTCTATCCTCAACCCGCGCATACAGAATACGTGCAAATTGAGCCTCTATGATTTGGAAAAGTGCTTCGTAGTACTCTGTCAAACGACATCGCGTGGTTTTTGAAAGTCCTTCTAGCGGTTTGGGAGGCTGGTTTCATCGCCTGCCAAAACCACGCGA
>JAICIM010000763.1 GCA_025928885.1 Ktedonobacteraceae bacterium
GGCCGCCTGTTTCCCGGCTGGCATTTCCCTCGCCTCCACCTGGAACACCGACCTGGTGGGGCGCGTCGGACAGGCGCTTGGGCAGGAGGCCAGAAGCAAGGGAGCACATGTGCTGCTGGCACCAACCGTCAATATCCATCGTTCACCCCTCAATGGCCGCAACTTTGAAAACTATTCTGAAGATCCCTATTTGAGCGCACGTATGGCGGTAGCCTATATCAATGGCGTACAGAGCGAAGGCGTTGGCACATCGGTAAAGCACTACATTTGCAACGATTCGGAGTTCGAGCGCAACACGATCAACTCAGAGGTTGATGAGCGCACATTGCGCGAGATCTATCTTCCCCCCTTTGAAGCGGCCATCCGCGAGGCGAAATCGTGGACGATCATGGCCTCGTACAATCTGGTCAACGGGGTCGCCGCAAGTGAGAATCCCTATCTGCTCACTGAAATCTTGCGCGACGAGTGGGGCTACGACGGGCTGGTCGTCTCCGACTGGTTTATGTCGGTCAAAAGTACCGCCCCTTCAGTCAACGCGGGACTCGACCTGGAGATGCCGGGACCGGGCGTCTGGCGCGGCGAACTGCTGTCGCAGGCCGTTGAGCGCGGCGAGGTTGACGAGGCCACGCTCGATACCAGCGTTCGTCGCCTCCTGCGCCTCCTGGAGCGAGCAGGCGTCTTTGAGCATCCCGAAGAGCCAGCAGAACAGGGCAATGATCTACCAGAGCATCGCGCCCTGATCCGTGAAGCGGCGGCAGAGGGCATCGTCCTGCTCAAGAATGAGGGCGCTATATTACCATTACAAAAAGAGAAGCTACACTCGGTCGCCATCATCGGTCCAAACGCGAAAGTGGCACGCATCATGGCCGGTGGCAGCGCTCAGGTGAACGCTCACTACGCTGTGACGCCCTATGATGGTGTGGCCTCCAAACTTGGAGAACAGGTAGAGGTTGGCTATGAACTGGGCTGTCCCAATCATAAGCAGTTGCCGCAGTTTGCGATGGACCAATTACTGGCAGGAGTTGAGGGCAACGAGCATGGATGGCGCACCGACTACTTCAATGGTCGCGATCTGGCTGGTTCTCCCGTCTATACAGAGATCAGCCAGCAGCCCGAACTGATGTGGTTTGGCTCAAATATCAATCCCAGCTTCGATATCCATAACTTCTCGGTGCGGGCCACCGCTCGCTTCACGCCTGAACAGACTGGCACCTATACGTTTAGCCTGACCAGTGCTGGCCTGAGCCGCCTCTTCATTGATGACGAACTGCTGATCGAGAACTGGACGCAGCAGGTGCCGGGCGAAGCCTACTTTGGCATGGGTTCTACGGAGGTCAGGGCTGAGCGCGATCTGGTTGCGGGACAAGAGCATATGCTCACACTTGAATATGCCAAAAGTCAGGATGGGCTAATTGCGGCAGTGCGCCCCGGCTGTCTCTCGCCATTGCCTGCCGATGGGATCGAGCGTGCGGTTGCGCTGGCGGGCCGCTCTGATGTCGCGCTGATCTTTGCTGGATTGAGCGGCGAATGGGAAAGTGAGGGCTTTGATCGTCCCAACATCGATCTGGTGGGCCAGCAGAACGAGTTGATA
>JAICIM010000123.1 GCA_025928885.1 Ktedonobacteraceae bacterium
CCCTTGCGGGAACATCCAGTTACGGATTGTGCGAAAGCATGTCAAATCCTGGTAAGGTTCTTCGCGTTGCATCGAATTAAACCACACGCTCCGCTGCTTGTGCGGGTCCCCGTCAATTCCTTTGAGTTTTAATCTTGCGACCGTACTCCTCAGGCGGACCACTTATCGCGTTAGCTTACGACACGGAAGGGGTCGATACCTCCCACGTCTAGTGGTCATCGTTTACGGCCAGGACTACCGGGGTATCTAATCCCGTTCGCTCCCCTGGCTTTCGCACCTGAGCGTCAGAAACGAGCCAGAACATTGCCTTCGCCATTGGTGTTCTTCCAGATATCTACGCATTTCACTACTACACCTGGAGTTCCATGTTCCTCTCTCGTCCTCAAGTTCACCAGTTTTTGAAGTCCTTTGTCGGTTGAGCCGACAACTGTCACTCCAAACTTGGCGAACCGCCTGCGTGCGCTTTACGCCCAGTAACTCCGGACAACGCTCGCCCCCTACGTATTACCGCGGCTGCTGGCACGTAGTTAGCCGGGGCTGATTCCTCTGGTACCGTCCTTGCTCGTCCCAGAGAAAAGCAGTTTACAACCCGAAGGCCGTCATCCTGCACGCGGCGTTGCTCGGTCAGGGTTTCCCCCATTGCCGAAAATTCCTCACTGCTGCCCCCCGTAGGAGTCTGGGCCGTTCTCAATCCCAGTGTGGCTGATCGTCCTCTCAGACCAGCTACTGATCGTCGCCCTGGTGAGCCATTACCCCACCAGCTAGCTAATCAGACGCAGACCCATCCTCTGGCGCTCTTGCGAGCTTTGTTTGTCTCCAAACATATGCGGTATTGTCGGCGATTTCTCGCCGGTATTCCTCACCAAAGGGTAGGTAATCCACGTGTTCCTCACCCGTCCGCCACTCTCTCCGCAAAGCGAAGAGCGTTCGACTTGCATGTGTTAGGCACGCCGCCAGCGTTTATCCTGAGCCAGGATCAAACTCGTCATCCAATTTATGTTTGCAACATCTACTTACCGAAGTCTATGTTGCGAAATTGACAGAAACTGCTGTATCAAACAGTTTACTGTGCTGTTTTCCACTCTTCAGTTGTCAAGGTTCCGTTTGTGCTTTCTCATCGGCACGTTTGTCATTATCGCATACTCTTTGTTTTCTGTCAAGAGTTTTGGCAAGCAATTTTTTCGCATTCGTTTTTTGCTCTGGAAATGCTTGCTCACGTTCATGAGCACACGTTGGAAGATGTTCTCTTTCCCCGCCGAGGCACGGGGGCTATTATCACACGCTTGCCTCTCCCTGTCAAGTAGATAGGACCAGATTTCCCTCTCTCTCATTCATAGCAAGAACAGTACCGCCACTGGTCAGCGGTGAAGCCATACGTTATACTTGAATGGGACCAGCAAAGTAACAACAGGATAGTACTAAAAATAACCTTATCCAGCAAAGGAGATGACTCATGGCAGCTTATTTTCTTGTTGATGTCGCGGTAAACGATCCGCAACTGTATGCCGAATATCGCAAACTGGTTATGCCCACGCTCGAAAAGTATGGCGGACGCTTCCTGGTACGTGGAGGAACCGTTGAAACTATTGAGGGTTCCTGGAGTCCCGAACGCTTCGTTATTCTAGAATTTGAAAATACCGAGCAGTTCCAGCGCTGGTACTATTCGCCCGAATATACAGAGGCCCGCGCCATCCGCTTTAAAGCATCAAACGCAAGTGCCATTCTGGTGCAGGGAGCCTGATCCGCCATGTCGTCGAGAGATCCAGGACAGCGGCAACTCTTCCTGAATATACCGCTTTTAAAGGCAACGCTCTATACGTTATTGATCGCTCTAACGATATGGGGTTTGGTGCTGATTTTGTATCTCCTGGCTTCTCCAGAACCATTGGAAAAAGATTTCCCTATCCTGCCGTTAATTACGACGGTTACATCCCTCTGCATGCTTTTTTATGCGCTCACCTTACCCTTACCCACGCGCATCATCAGCAAGCAAGCAGCTTCACAGCTTGCCTGCGCTCTGGCCCTCAATCTCATTCTGTGTTTATTTCCCTTACCCCTGCTTTACAACGTGTTTGCACAAACACAGCGTAACTCTTCCAGTAACACTTACGTTACTTTTTTTGCTGTGTTATTCATCCTCAATTACGGCTGGTTTATTTTTGTCAGGGTCGCCATCCGAGTTATTCTGTTCTGGAACAGGTTGCGCAGAAAACATCTCCACTGGGCCTTAACACATGCCCATGTTATGGTGCTCTTGCTCGGATTGATGCTGCTCATTCTGATGATCGAGGCCGCCATTCTCTTTAGCTTCCGTGAACGCGGCTGGCTCGCCCCGTTAGAGATGGTACCGGCGCTCTTTTTCCTGCTCGGCCTGTGCGCTATCCCCATCGTCGTGGTTGTACCTCCCACCGCACTGTTCTCCTATATCGTGATGAAGCGCACCACCGATCGCATCCGTATGCTGGCGATGGCGACGAGCATGTTGCGGCAGGGAGATTATACTATTCGCGTACCGGTTGTGGGTGAGGATGAGGTGGCACAATTGCAGGAAAACTTCAATGTCATGGCCAGCGATCTACAGCATGCAATGCGGGATTTGCAGAGCGAACGTGATCGCGTTGCATCTTTATTGCAAGAGCGGCGCGAACTGGTCGCCAACGTCTCACACGAATTGCGTACCCCCGTCGCGACGATCCGTGGCTATTTAGAGATAACATTGATACATTGGAATGAAATAGAAGCAGAGGCACTGTATCAGGATCTTCAGGTGATGGAAAACGAAGTGCTGCATTTGCAAACACGCGTAGAAGAGCTATTTACGCTGGCACGAGCGGAGCTGGGACGTTTGGAGCTGCATTGTGAGCCAACCGATGCGGGCGAGATCATCCAGCGCATCGTCGATGGGACCGCTCCCCTGGCCTGGCGTTCCAGCAAAATCGAGGTGGTGGCCGCCATCCCCACTAATCTGCCCCTGGTGCATGCAGATGTGCAACGACTCGAACAATCCATCCGCAATCTTTTGCACAATGCCCTCAGACATACTGCGCCCGGAGGCATCATCGCCCTCGCCGCCGAAGATGACGCCTCCACACTGACGATTCACGTGAAAGATACCGGCGAGGGCATTGATCCCGCCGACCTGCCTCATATCTGGGAGCGTTTCTATCAAACAGAGCAGACAAAACAAAAAGGTGGCGGGACCGGGCTGGGACTCTCGCTGGTCAAAGAATGGGTTGAAGGGATGAGCGGCACCGTCATGGTTGAAAGCACGCAGGGCCAGGGAAGCTGCTTCACACTCTGTCTCCCTCTGACCAACAGCATCATGCTCCCGGCCTACGCTGCCAGCAAGTTATCATCTGAAGTGTAACTTGCTAGCCATCATCGAGAAACTTCTTCCAGCTACGATACGTGCCTTGACAATAAGAGGGAGTCAAACTGCTCATCTCTGTCAGGTATTCAGAAAAGCAGAGAAGAGCTTTTCGCCGTTTGCTCCCTCTCTATGCATCCCCTCCAGATTTCGTCTAGAGACGCTCTAGATTGGCAACGGTTCGTTCATTTTGAACATTGCCGGTATTCAACGTGGTATTTGGTTCGACCAGCAAGACATGAACCTCTTCTGGCGCTACCGGCAAGTGTTCGACGCCACGCGGAATGACGATCAACTCGCCCTCGTCTAGCCAGACATCGCGATCGCGGAACTTCATCAGCAAGCGACCTTTTACTACCAGAAATAGTTCATCTTCATTGTCGTGATGATGCCAGACAAATTCGCCCTTGAGCTTGACCAGCTTCACCGCCGTCTCATTGACCTCGCCCACGATCTTTGGACTCCACATATCCTGGAATTGCTCCAACTTCGCTGTCAGGTTCACTTTTTCCATTCTTGTTCCTCCTGCTAGCATTTTGTCATTTCTTCCTGCATTGTAAATGGACCAGCGAGGAAAGTCCAACAAAGAAAAATGATCGTTCTTATCACCTCTCTCGATTGCTGCATGCAACTAATAAGCGAAAAAGATGTGTTACAATAATCTTCCGTATCATAGAAAATATTCAGGAGGAGCAATGAAGATTCGTACTGCCGCCAAAGCGCTGATTGTACAGGATAGCAAGCTACTGCTAGTCGAATGTGACGATACGCTCGATCCAGCTCAAAACACGTATTTCGTCTTACCCGGTGGAGGTCAGCATCACGCCGAACCATTAGAGCAAACGTTGCGGCGCGAGTGCCAGGAAGAGATTAATGTTGATGTCGAGGTGAAGGATCTTGTTTGCATTCGCGAATATATCGGCAAGAATCATTTTCTGGCCGTCGAACATGCCGATATCCATCAGGTCGAGTTTTTCTTTCTCTGCACGATTCGCGCAGGGCAACCCGGTATTGGTCACACGCCGGATACAGGGCAGGTCGGCGTGCAATGGGTTGCCCTTGACGCGCTAGAAAGCTGCAATTTCTATCCACAAGCCGCCAGAAAGACGCTGGCAACGCTGCTCAGCAAAGAGCAGATCCCACCACATCCAGTCTATCTTGGAGATATTGACTGACGCTAGCTATGAGCTGGTGCGAATTGTACACAGGACGCGCCTTTGACAGTTACACGTGAGATTGTCTCTCCAATGGCTTCTGATGCATCCTGTACAGACAATACCGCAACCTCACTGCTCTCTTGATTCGCGACCAGCAGGAAACCGTTGCCCAGCTCAATTGCGAAATTGCGTGGACATAGCCCTCCGCAGGAACGGATCGCAACAGGGGTCAACTGGCCGCCTGAACCGATCTGGAAGATGGCGATGCTATCATGTCCACGATTGGAAACATACACGCGGTCACCGCTTGGCGAGACGTGAATATCGGCCACCGCACTCACAGGCGCATCTGGTGGGAGCGTCTCAACGATTTGTTGTTCGCTCAAGGTGCCGCTGGCCGCATCATAGGCGTAGACAGCCACCGTATTATTGAGTTCGTTCGAGACGAATACGTGTCTGCCATCAGGGTGAAAAGCCAGATGACGGGGGCCAGCGCCCGGACGGGTTGCGATAGTCGTCTGTTCGCGCAATGTCCCTGCCGTTGAGTCGAAGGCGTAGGCGCGAAGGGCATCGATACCCAGGTCGGCGATAATGACGAAGCGCTGGTCAGGGCTAAAGGTCGCCGAATGCGCATGTGGCCCTTCCTGCCGCTCAGGATGCGGTCCGCGGCCGTGATGCTGCACGTGATCGGTCATTGCTCCCAGCGAACCATCGTCAAGGATCGGTAACACGCTGACGCTCCCGGAAGCATAATTAGAAGCAATCAACCAGCGTCCGGTCCCATCAATTGCCAGATGACAGGGCCAGTCGCCACCGCTCTCTTGCTGGTTAAGCGGCTCGATGCTCCACGTCTCGGTCGCATCCGACGATGAAGATACACGGAACGCCCAGACAGTACCGGGTCTGCCGTCTTGCTGGCTCGTCTCGCTCACAGCGTACAGCCAGAGCTTATTGGGATGCACAGCGAGAAAACTGGGAGCAACGACGCCGGCATATGAACCGCGCGGCGTGAGCGTGCCATTTGTTGCATCAAAAGTGAAGGCATGAATGCCTGGTTGATCGGCGGCGACATAGCCACTGATATAAACGGTCTGTTGTGAAGAGGCCATTTTCTTCTCCTGATCCAGCGTAAATATTGCTTTGAGCATAACAAACAGATGCAGGCAACGTCAATGTTGATCACATATCCATTGCTTCATATCGCTCAGATGCTTTTGCGTATGCCCCGCAAAACAGACATAGCCTCTTTCTCCTGTACAGCACATCAAACTGCATCTCCCATCGTATGCTATACGTTATATAGTACACATGACGATCTCTATCCTGATCTTGGGAGTTTGTAGGCGTAAAAGGAATTTATATGGCGGTTTTTTATCATCTGGTTGGTGCTTCTACATCTGAGAAGCAATTGGGGTTTGTAGAGTTTCAACAATGTGTCCAGGATTTATTGAATGAGCAGCTCATAAAGTTTCCGGCGGCAATATTTGTGGGTGATGCGCAGGCCAATCCTGATGGCTATTACTGGTCCACCGACGCAGCATATACTGCTATTTTACCCAGCTCTCCGGGCAGTATGATTGAACTCTTAGAAGAATATGAAGATAGCTCGTCTGTAGAGACGCTCTGTTATGATGGCAACGATGCAGCAGCGTTCAGGGCAGCGCTAGAACGCGTTCCCTTTGGCAAAAAAGATATTTGCCTCTGCTTTGATCTCGTTCTGCCAGACGGTGGGCGCGGCTCCAGCCGCTACGGAGAGGGAGCCGTGATCTATGCACTGGCTCGCCCGTTCCCCGTCCAGTACGCGGCGCTCAAGTCCACATTTCAACGCGAGCTTTCCCAATTTGTCGTCTTCTACACAAGCCTGGGCCGCAACCTGCGACCAATGAAGTCAGGGCTGCAACAGGTCCTTGAGCGTTATTTTGGGCAAGAGATTTTATTAGCAGAATCGGTTGATCGCTAGCGCTGTTATTAACAAGGGCAATATATTTCGTAGTCACGCGACTACGAAATATCATGAATCGCTCAAGGATTCTCCAAATTGTGTCAGCCGTTGTAACGTCCCTTGAATATCTGCTTCGGTGGTGCGTGGATTAATAATGCAAAGGCGAAGAGCGGTCTGTCCTCGCAGCAACGTCGATGTTAAAAAAGCAAAGCCATCTGCAAACATGGCGTCCAGAATACGCTGATTGAGCGCATTGACATCACCTTGCGAGCGTCCAACGTAACGGAAGGTGACAATACCAAGCTGAGCAGGAGTCAAGACTTCCCAACCGGGAGATTGGCGCAACAGCGTTTCGGCGTATTCAGCGAGGGCGATACCACGCTCAATGGCATGACGAAAGGCGGCAAGACCAAAGACTTTAAGCGACATCCAGAGCTTGAGGGTACGCGTGCTACGAGTAAGCTGAATGCCATAATCGCGAAAATTAACCTCTTCCTCTCGCCCCGCAACATCCTTGAGAATTTCAGGCAAGACGCTAAACGTCTCGTACAACCAGCGGCTCTGTCGTGTAAGGACGCAACCAATCTCATAGGGTTGAAAGAGCCACTTGTGCGGGTCCAGAGCCAGCGAGTCCGCCAGCTCTAATCCCTGCAAGAGGCACTGTCCCTGCTCGGTCAGGATGGCAGCACCTCCGTGAGCGGCATCGATATGCAACCAGAGATCTTGGGCACGGCAAATATCGACCATGATGGCGAGCGGATCAACGGCTCCGGTATTGGTGGTGCCAGCATTGCCAATCACACAGAATGGTCGCTTCCCGGCGGCTCGATCTTCTTCAATTGCACGAATAAGTGCATCGGTCGAGAGGCGAAAAGATGCATCGGAAGGCAACCGGCGCAGTTGTTGGGGCGCAAAGCCGAGCAGCTTCAAGGCTCGATCTGAGGCTGAGTGCGTCTGATCCGAACAGTACACGACAGCATCTTGAATGTTATCGGCCAGTTTGATATGGCGTGCCGTGGCTAAAGCAGTTAGCGTGGCAAGCGAGCCGCCGCCGACAAAGAGGCCACCAGCAGTTTCGGGCAGGCCACAAAGCTGCCGCAACCAATCAATGGTAACCAGCTCTACCTGTGCCGTGCCGGGAGCGAGACGCCATGTCCCGGCAAACGCGTTAAACCCAGAGGTTAAAGCGTCGGCCATGACGCTGACGAAATTATTGGGGCCGGGAATAAAGGCAAAAAAGCGCGGATGATCCAGCGGCACGACGTTGGCAAAGACATCGCGCTGCAACTGCTCCAACACCTGCTCAACAGGGCTACCCTCTTCTGGCAGCGGTTCGCGCAATCGCTGCTCAAGCGTGCGGCGATCCGCTCTGGTGGCAAGAGAAATATCTTCGACGTGTTCAAAATGGTCAACGATCATATCAACGATCTGATATCCCAGCGTGCGCATCTCTTCAGACGACATTTGAAGCGCATCGCTGGACGAATGGTGGGTCATAGCGGGAAGATCTCCGTTCCATCGGGTATAGTTTTATCCCCATTATTGTATGATATGGAGGAAGTACCTCCCATTATGAAGGACCAGAAAGATTTTTTTCGTTGGTCTTCCACAAGCAAGCCCGCGCAAGATAGATACATTTCCAAAGATGAATAGCAAAAACAGCCTGACCTGGAAGAAGGGTCAGGCTGCCGGTCTCAGGAATGTCGATGGTCTCAGTCGTTGGCGGACGCTGGTTGCCGGCTGTCGATCAGTAAGAGAACGATCAGCGCAAGCTCAACGATTTTATCGCCATAGCTAACGACATCAAAATGCCCTCCGGTGATAAGGAACCAGAGAATAACGGTAACCGCCGTATAGACGATCAATACCCAGCGAATAATCTGCCGATAGCGTTGCAGAGCGGGTAAATAGAGGGCTATAGCTAAAACAATATAGCCAACAAAGTTGAGCAGAAACAGCACCGGTAACGGTACTGGAAGCATTGACATAAGAGAAGGACCACCACCTCCAGGCGGACGGCCTCCACGCGGCCCACCACCGGGCGGACGCCCGCCCATTCGGGCTGCCCCCATGTATCCAAACATTAAAATGGCGCGATACAGATGAACTAAGCCTGATACCACAGCAAACACGATGATCGTTATCTGGCGCGGACCGGGACGTGACGATGCTGGTGATAGAGCGGTCTGGCTCATGCAGCACTACTCCCTTTCTTCTTGTATTCCATGAGTTTCTTGCGATACTATTCACCAGGAACACAAACAAATTCGCCTTCAATGCTGATTTGCTCTTCTTATTCCCGGCAAAAGAAACTCTATGCTTCTTTGTACATGGTAGATATAAATAAAGGGCCAGAAAAGTGTAAAGATATTGTAAATTGGCCTGGAATCTCACCCTCTATTCCCTTGACATTTACTGGACTGCATGTTAATATTATGACCAGAAAGTCATGACTAGCAAGTCACAGAAAAACTTTCTAGTTATTTTCCATACCAGTTGGTCGTAGAAAATATTTCTGGTCATCCATTGAACTAGAAGCATATAAAACACACCGGAATAAAAACTATGTCTATAGCATCACATTCGTTAAAGGAAAAACAACGGCTGGAGCGCGAAGCGCTGATTTTACAGGCAGCCGAAGAAATGTTAGAGCAGAAGGGCTACCACGAGACCTCGATGGACGATATCGCGGCTCGTGTGGGGATCGCAAAGGGGACGATCTATATCCATTTTCCCAGCAAAGAAGCGCTGGTCATAGCCCTACTTGAGCGCAATATGCAGCAGTTTCTTGCCGGCATCGATGCCGTCATTGAGCAGCACACTACCTCTCGTGCCAGATTAGAGGCACTCTTGCGCTACATCATGACCGATCTTCTGCAAAAGCAGGTGCATCTTTTCTCTTCCCTCTCCCACAGCCTCGATCTTAAATGCCTGGAGCCGGAGAGAAAAGCACATATGAGCAGCTTGTGGGAGCGCCTCACAGAACGCATCGTTGCACTGATCGAAGAAGGCAAGGCGACAGGAGAATTTAAGCCCGCCCTATCAACACAGGCCATGCTCTATACATTTTTCGGCCTTTTTACGCCAAAACATTTCAAAAAACATATTGTCAACGACGAGCATGCTTCTCAGAAGCTGGCAGATCAATTAATCGAGATCTACTTTACGGGGATTGCGGTGGGACCTCGCTTATAAAGGCCGGGTCTTCTATGGAAGGATATGAAAGAATGAGTTCGACACTGGAAAAGACGACACAAAATACTGTGGCGGCAACCGCATCGGTTGAACCCGCATCGCCATATAGCCGCCGCGACGTGCTCTTCACCATGCTTGCGGTCTTGCTGGTGATGCTGCTTGGCTCGCTCGATCAGAGCATCGTCGGCACAGCGATGCCACGCATTATTGGCGATTTCCACGGACTGGACCGCTATACCTGGGTGACGACCGCCTATATGCTGGCCTCAACCGTCATGGTCCCCATTTATGGGAAGCTCTCCGACCTCTTCGGGCGCAAAATCATCTTCCTGATCGGCGTCGTGCTCTTCCTGGCAGGATCAGCGCTCTGTGGAGCGGCCCAATCGATGGATCAGCTCATCGCGTTCCGAGCCTTCCAGGGCTTAGGCGCGGCAGCACTCTTGCCGATCGCGATTGCGGTGGTTGGCGACCTGTTCCCACCTCGTGAGCGCGGCAAATGGCAGGGCGTGACCGGCTCCGTCTTCGCACTCTCATCGATCGTCGGGCCTGCCCTCGGCGGTTGGATTACTGAGAATACGTCCTGGCGCTGGGTCTTCTACGTCAACCTACCTATCGGCCTGATCGCGCTTGGCGTCCTGATCTTCTTGATGCCTTCGCTTTATCAGCCCGGTAAAAAAGCCCGTATCGATTACCTGGGTGCCTCGCTGCTCATCCTCGGTACGTCGCCGATCCTGCTTGGCCTCAGCCTGGCCGGTTCACAATTCGCCTGGATCTCCTGGCAGACGTTTGTGCTGATCCTGGGTGGCGCACTGGTGGTCACAGCCTTCTTCGTCTACGAAGCCTTTCTGGAGCGGCGCGATGCTCAACCCATCATCGATCCAAGCCTGTTCAAAAATAGCGTCTTCACCATCTCGCTGATCGTCGCGTCAATCACCTTCATGGGCATGTTTGGCTGTATCGCCTTCCTGCCACTCTATGCACAGGGCGTGCTGGGTATCTCAGCGACCAACAGCGGCCTGATCCTGACGCCGATGATGCTCTCATCAATGGTGAGCAGCATTCTCTCCGGTCAACTTGTCTCGCGGTTCGGTAAATACAAAGTTATCGCGATTACCGGCATGGCGATCACGACCGTTGGTGCGGCCCTGCTGCTGCGCCTGAACGTGCAATCGACGCCGATGGATATGATTGTGGCAATGATCGTGCTTGGCCTCGGTCTTGGCACCAGCATGTCGCTGTACACGCTGATCGTCCAGAACGCGATGCCAACCAAAATTGGTCAATCTACTTCGACGCTAACCTTCTTCCGTCAGATCGGCGGCACGGTGGCGCTGGCCCTGATGGGTTCGGTAATGTCTTCGGCATACGGTCCAGCCTTCAATAGTGCCTTGCCCGGTCAGGTCAAACAAGCCGTTCCACAGAAGATCTTGAGCGTCTTCAACGATCCCAACGTCCTGCTTGATACGAAGGTGCAACAGACGATCTCGCAGCAGATGAGTGCATTTGGATCGCAGGCTCAGGCACTCTTCGGTCAGTTGATGGAGGCCGTCAAGCAGGGGTTGACCCAGGGCATTCACGATGTCTTCCTGCTCAGCCTGGGTATGATGCTGGTGGCGCTGGTCGCCGTCTTCTTCCTGAAAGAGATCCCGCTGATGGGTCGCCCGGGAGCTAAGAAGAGCGTCCAGGATGGTGAGTCGGAAGAAGACTCGCTGCCAACGCCCATGATGATGCATTAATAGCGTATCGAACGATCAAAAAAGGAACCTGGGATTAACAGGTTCCTTTTTTGTATGCCGAACTTAACGATCAAACAACGAACGGAACTCGGCGCTCGATAGGCTCTCTGCACTCATGCTGGTATAGGTGCCGTGTTCCAATAATTCGCGAGACACGGTGCGAAGATGGCTCAGCATCGAACGCATCAACCCTCCCGCAAGGCTCACACGTGCCACGCCCATCTGTTCAAGCTCTGGCAACGTTGGCGCAGGTGGACCACCGAGGATGTTTACCGGCCCTGCGATGGCACGAACGAGATTGGCAATTACGTCGCTCGGAAGCACACCGATGGGATAGACACAATCCGCCCCGGCCTGCAAATAGGCGTTGGCTCGTCGCACCGCCTCCTCGAACCGACCCTCCGGCTCACCAGCTGCCAGCAAAAACACATCGACCCGCGCATTGATCACAAATGGCACGTCAAGCTCGACGGCAAGCGCCCGCAATGCAGTAATTAGCTCGACTTGATAGGCCACATCGATCAGAGCCTTTTCGCCCTGCTTCGATGAATCCTCGATATTGAAGCCCACCACGCCGGTTGCGATGACGGCTTTGATCGTCTGCACAACCTCCGCAAGCGAATCCCCATACCCTGCCTCGATATCGGCAGTCACGGGACACGCAACGGCACGAGCGATACGCGCAACGGCCTCGATCATCAGATCGCGGCTCATCTGCTGTCCATCATGATAGCCCAGAGCAGCCGCGACGCCAGAGCTGGTCGTTGCGATAGCTCGAAAACCCGCCAACTCAAATATGCGGGCGCTGGCGGCATCCCAGGCATTGGGCAAAGTCAGCAGAGGCGCTTGCTGATGCCACTGGCGCAATTGTGCCGCCTTCTCCTTCTGTGTGCTGACACTCATCCGCGCCACCTCCCAGCAAAAACGATGGAAACACGCATATGCTTCTCTCCTTATAGTTTACACTCTCATAGACGCTCATCTTACAAACATCACTATAAGGTGAGAATGGTTCTGTTGCAAGAGCCATTACACAGTAAAACGATAGAGCCATTTATTTCGCTGTACATGTGATTGGATAGCTGGTCAGACCAAGCAGGAAGAAGCTGCGAACTCCTTCTAGCGGTCGATCTTCGTTGCGCCGTACATTCTGCAAGCGTTGTAAGAACAAATTGAGCGCGATACGGCCCTCAAGCCGGGCAAGAGGCGCTCCCAGACAATAGTGGAGGCCATGCCCGAAGCTGAGATGGCGATTGGGGGTGCGGCGAATATTGAAGCGCTCAGGATCGTGAAACTGCTCCTCATCGTAATTCGCGGAATCGGCACGCACAATCACACGGTCCCCACGCTTGAGCGTCTGCTTCCCGATATGCGTATCCATCGTGATAACACGAACCGCCCCGATCACCGAGCCATAACAGCGCAGAATCTCCTCAATCGCTCCAGGCATCAGTTCAGGGTTGCCGCGCAACTCTTCCACGACATCGGGATGTTCCTCAAAGGCCAGCATGGCGTTGCCGATCAGGTTGGCCGTCGTCTCGTAGCCCGCAAAGAGCAGCAGGCGACAGAAGCTCAACAGCTCTTCCTGATTGAGCCGCTGCCCATCCACATCGGCCAGGATCAAACTACTCATCAAATCATCGTCCGGTTGCCGCCGACGCTCCTCCAGTTTGATCGTGAAATATTCGCGAAATTCACGGTCGGCCTGCTGTCGCTCCCCTTCATCAGCGGTCTGCCCCGGACCAAAGCGCTGGCCTGCGGTGATGATATTGGACCAGCGAATAAACATCTCGCGCTCCTGAGATGGCACCCCGAGCAGTTCCGCGATGATCGTTGCTGGCAGGGGATAGGCCAGG
>JAICIM010000255.1 GCA_025928885.1 Ktedonobacteraceae bacterium
TAGTCCGGGGTCCCCGCGCCCGCGCCACTTCCCCCCCCTCCACCAACCCCGCCTCCACCCCCCCCCGCGGCTACGAAACATACTAGCTGGGAACCGTTCCCCAGGCAGTTGTAATAATCAGGACGCCACAGAAGCCGGGTGCGAGCAGTTCTTCTTGCAACAGATGTTGGAGGCGGTAGAGTTCTTGCTCCTCAGCCACGCCCATCTCAAGCAGGAACGGCTGGACCAGCTTGCAACCGGCAACCACGTGCTGATAGCCGAGGCTGAAAGTATCCTCATCGGCTGAATAATCCAGCATATAGGCCGCCCGGCGAATATGACGGCACCCGGCATCGCGCAGGAAGCGGCCCAGCATTGGAGTAATATTGCTGTGGTGGCCGTTGACCGAAAAGCTCATATTGGCACGCTGCAACGCCTGCGCAAACAGGTGAGCGAACCGCTGCTGCGCCCCGCTGTTGCTCAGATTTAGCTCGGCCTCGGTCAGGCAGATGGTGCCGCCTGGACGCGTCACGCGCACGCATTCGCGCAACAGACCGGGCCAGGCGTCGGCTAGCATAAATGTATAAAGGTGCCGGGCATGCACCAGATCGAACGAAGCATCAGTAAAGGCCAGCGGGCGCATGGCATCCATCTGGCAAAAATGCGCATTGGTCAATCCTTGATCCTGAGCGCGAGTCGCAGCATATTCTGTCAGCAACGCGCTAATGTCGATGCCTGTTATCTGGATGTCCGGGTACGTTGAGGCCATATCCAGCACCCAATCGCCGGGGCCACTGGCAATATCGAGCATCGCCTGAAAAGAGGGGATATGAGCAATGGGGGGGAGCAAACCTCCAACAGTTGAGGTAATCAGGCGATGCAGATGGCTTAAACGCGCAATCTCTGCGGCATTCTCTGCATCCATGATATACGTGCTTTTTCTCGCAGCCGACTCTGCCATGACACACCGTTCCTTCCACATAAACGAGGGGTGAAAAGTCCCATCTAAACGCCACAAAATCATCTAACGAAAGAGCGCCTCATTGTTGTTCTCGCAGAACATCAGGGTTATTATAGCGTAGTGAGTTTCATACGGCAATGGGTCGTCTCACTTGACATTAACATTCCCTATCGTTTAAAGTGTATTTGCTTTTAGCAAAAGACCAATCTACATAGGGCGGCAACCCCTTGCAGTTGTTGCCGTTATACTGTATAATACATGTGTTTCGTGTGAAAAATGTAAGAGATGGCCCTGTTCGGACGCTGTGAGTGTAGGATGGATTCTACTGTGAGTTTCAAAAAATATCGTTTTGCAGATACCATGTTGGAATATACTGTGGCTGGCATGGCGATTTTTGATGCACAGGAACTCCGCTTGCTGGAGGCCAACACACCTTACGTAAACTTCGTTGCAACGATACGCGCAGCGCAAAATGAGTCACCGTTTGTTCCAGGCACTTCTCTGCTGGAATGTGAGGATTCGGAAGGCGGAAGGCGCATCGTCTCCATCTGTCGCGCGGTGATCGCCAGCAAGCAAACGCATTATGAGAAAGAGGAGCAGTATGTCAGCGCTCAGGGGGAGACGACCTATTGGAGCTGGACGCTGACCCCCATTCTGGACGAGCAGGGCAACGTTACTCATATTGTGCAGACCCTCAGCGATGTGACCGCGCAGGTGGAGGCGCGGCAGCAGGCGGAGGAGGCGCGACAACAACTGAGTCGTGCCAATGAGGTGCTGGAGAAAGAGCGGCGTCGCCTGGAGGTCGTCGAGACCGTCGCCCGCTGGGTGCGCGAGACGCTTGACGCCACCCGCATCGGGCAGATCGCGATGGAGATTATCGAGACCAATTTCGACACCATTACCGCCTGCATCCATACGGCGCAGCCTGAGCAGCGCGTCTTCAAACTGCTCTGTGCAAGTCACCCACATGGTCCCGCCCCCGAGAGCCTCAAATCGATGGATTACATGCCCTACGAGCAACTTGGTCTGACGAAGGGCGTGCTGACCCAGCGCGATCCGATTGTGGTCGAAGATTTACAGAGCGCGGCAGAGGAGGGTCGGCTCAGCCGTCAGAGTCCGCTGGTGCGCCTGGGGACACATGGCTACGTCTGTGTACCGCTGTGGTTCGGCGATCAATTGGAAGGCACGATGGTTGCCTCGTTCAGATCGCCCGTCTCGTGTAGCGGACCGGAAGTGCATGCGCTGGTGGGCATGGGGACGCATATTGCCGCTGCCCTGGCTCATGCACGCCTGCATGCCACTATCGAGAAGGAGCGTACTCGCCTGCGTGCTGTGCTGGACCAGTTGCCGGAAGGGATTCTGATTGCGGAAACCTCCGGCGGCGCGATCAGCTATGCAAACCCGGCGGCGGCGCATATTCTTGGTATTGCCTCTGAAGAGATTGCTCGTATTCCTCTGCATCGCCATAGCTGGCTGCGCTCCGGCATCGAGACGACCAGGGAGGGCCGTCCCCTGCCGCCCTGGAACTTTATCGCCATCCGTGCGCTCAGCGGCGAGACCTTCACCGGCAAGGAGACAACCGTAATGCAGCCTGATGGCCGGCGCGTTGTCACGCTTGCTTCCTGCGCTCCCCTCTATAGCGAGCGCGGCCTGATGACGGGGGCCGTGATCGTCTTGCAGGATGTGACCGCGCAGAAGACGCTGGAGCAGCACAAAAACGAGTTCTTCTCCATCGCCAATCATGAGTTGCGCACCCCTATTACCGTCATTCAGGGATTTGCAGAAATACTGCAATTGCGCGTCTCGCAAGATCACAGCTTCGATAAACTGACCCTCTACGCGCTCACCAATATTGTCGAACAGAGCCACCATCTCACACACCTGATCGAAGAGATGCTCGATATTTCACGGATAGAGCAGACTCAATTCAAGCTTGACTATACTCCCTGCAACCTCTTGTCCCTGCTCAAGGGCGTTTTTGATAGTCAGAGCGGCGTCTCCCGACTCCACCATTTCATCTTTCAGTTGGAGGGCGTCCAGGAGACGGATATCATACCTGCCTATCTGGATGAGCAGCGTATCATGCAGGTTTTCAATAATTTGATCAACAACGCCATCAAATATAGTACCCGGGGTAGTACCATCGAGATTGGCCTGAAACATGTGGCAGAGCGCCCGCAGGAGGCGCTGATCTGGGTCAAAGACGAGGGGATCGGCATTGCTTCCGAAGATATTCCACATATCTTCAAGCGCTTCCATCGTGCTAGAAACGTTGATCGGTCGCACAGTGGCTTTGGCATTGGCCTCTATCTGGTCAAAGAGGTGGTCTCGCAGCATCGCGGTCGCGTCTGGGTGGATAGCTGCGAGGGTGAAGGATCAACTTTTTATGTGACGTTGCCCCTGGCTGTGAGCATCTAACTGCAAAAATTCCTCTCATATGCAATATATTACCACTTTTGTTGGTAAAAATTCATAATTGCTCCATGACGGAACCCTTGTTATTTGGGCGAGGGGAGTATAGTGAGAGTAGACTTCTTCTCCGCTTGACCAAGAAATGAGAGGGAGCTTTTATAGAGCCTACTCAGTTATAGGAGAAACTTCTCCTGTAGAAAGGTGACAAGTATTATGGCACAGTGGATTGAAATCTACGAAGAGGAGCAATTTGACGAAATGGTGCAGCAGGGGCCAGTCATTGCACTATTTGGCGCAGCATCGGATATGGCCTGGAATACGATCTCTGGTCCGATTCGTGCTTTCGTCTCTGCTCCTATGCCCCTTCCTCCCTTCATCAAAGTTCTCTACGTTGATAGGGATCGCCTGCTTCAGCTTGCGCAGAAACGCAACGTGAGGATCATCCCAACCGCTCGCTTTCTTCAAGACGGCAGACAGGTGAGTGAGTTGACCGGAGAACAGGTCACACCTGAAAATATCCACAGGAACTTCGGTAAAATGATGCAGACTGCTCAGTAGAGCACGTAGTACCGTCTTTCGTCTTTCTATAAAAGGAGTGGATTCAAGATACTTTCTGAATCTACTCCTTTTAGATTGTTCTAATCCACTACTGCGCCCAGGGCGGCGTACCAACCTCGCGCCCATCAGCCATGATTGCACGAATTCCTACGGGCAGACAGACAACGAGATGAGCGCTCTCCTGTCGCTCATTCTTGAGATAAAATTGGGTGTGTGCTGGCATGCTGAGGGCATCGCCCACGTGCAGTTCGATGGTTTCGGCAGCCGTGATGATGGTTACGCTACCACCCAGCACAATAAAAACCTCTTCGTGGTCGATCTGATGCGCCTCGCTCTCCGCTCCAGGCGCGATATCCAGTCGCCAGGTGCATAGCTCAGTCGCACCACGGCTCGGCGCGGTCAGACCGTGAAAGTGAAAACCATCAAGATCAAAGATCGGGGCATCCTTTTCGCGTACTACAGGCATGAGTCTCTTCTCTCTTTCTTTGTGAAAGTAGTCAACATGCTTGACTACTTTCACAAAGGATAACATGCTTCGAGCATATTGTCAAGTAGCTTGACTATCTACATGCTATAATGCTGGTACAACGAAATGGAGGAGGGAGAGACGCGTGGCCGAAACTCCATCGACTACCTATGAACTAATTGCGCTGCTGGGAACGGCCTGGAGCATTTTGATCGACGATCTGCATAAAGAGCTGGTAACACAGGGCTTTGATGATGTTCGGCCCTCGCACGGCTTTGTTTTTCAACGACTCGCGCCCTATGGAGCCACCGGCAATGAGCTGGCTGAACATCTCGGCGTGACCAAGCAGGCAGCAAGCCAGATGATCGATTATCTTGAGGAGCGTGGCTATGTTGTGCGCAGACCGCACCCCAGTGACAAGCGCGGCAAGCTGGTGTTGCTCACGCAGCGTGGATGGGATTGTATTCGAGCGACCGAAGCAGTGTTTGCCAGAATTGAGCAGCGTTGGACCGGGATTGTCGGTCCCGAACATATGCAGATCTTGCGCACAGATTTGCGCCGCCTGGTCGCTACGTCAGAAAGCGATATCGTCTCGTATCGCTTGCGCCCACCCTGGTAACTGATGAAAATAGTGGTAGAGGGTGAAATTGACAGAGGCAGCTTTTTCTGTTACAATAATAACTGACCAGTCAGTTATTATTGTTGTTAGAAAGCGCAGAAAGAGGAATGCTATGGTGAGTATCTCGCCGTCGAGGCCAACCGGGCTGCTAAAATTGGGATTTACGCTGCCGAGGTATCTGTATCGCTGGCACCTGGGCTGGCTGCTGGGGCATCGTTGTTTGATGATGACGCATATTGGGCGCAAGAGTGGGCGCAGGAGGCAGACGGTGCTTGAAGTGGTGCGCTACGATCCCTCTACTCAAGAGTGCATCGTGATGTCCGGCTATGGTGCGCAGAGCGATTGGTATCGCAATATTCAGCTCCGGCCAGTTGTGGAGGTGCAGATTGGCCGCCAGCATTACACGCCCCGGCAGCGCATGCTCGCCGCTGAGGAGACGTATGCGATTCTGAGCGAGTACAGGCAGCTGCACCCCTGGCTGTTTCGTGAGTTCATGCATATGCTAGGGTATTCCTATGATGGCACAGATGAAAGCCTGCACGCATTGAGCCATGCTTTGCGTGGGGTCGCGCTGCGGCCAGAGCGGCTCTAGGCGAAGCGCGAACTGGGGACAGGCGAGCCGCTCCATTGCTTCTTGCGCCGACCACCAGCACAGAGCAGGCCGGGGGCAGCTTCTCCTGTCGTGGCAGCAGCGGCGTGGGTTAGCTTGATCAGGGCAGGTAGATCATCCAGGATGCCAGGTTCGAGGGTTGCCGCGACGATTTCGCCTGCGATGACGGTTGGATCGCGCTCGTCTGCTGGCTCCATCACCATCTGCTGCTTCTGGTCAATGCCCATGCGTTCTCCCCAGGGTTCGTAGTTGACCTGATAGAGAAAGGTCGTCAGATCGCCGCCGACCGGTTGATCCTCCGTCCAGCATGAGGCGTGGTTCCAGAGCATTTGCCCCGGGTGATGCTGTGCCAGCGTGGGCAGGATATCCTCGTCAAGCAGAGCGAGATCATAGGCGACGATCAATCCAGGCTTGTCGCTGCCGCCATCGGGCCAGTTTTCCAGCGGACAATCGAGCATACGAGCGGTGGCTTGAGCAAGGATCAAACTGCTGCGTTCGGGCAGAGCATAGATGCGTGGGGGCGTAATCTCAAGCGCTTCGAGCACAGCCTTCACACGCTCTATCCCCTCCAGGCACAGTTCCAATGTGTCCTGCACGAAGGCGTAGCGCCCGTTCATCCCCTCATCAAAACCGTGAGGCGACACATGCAGCAGCAGGCCAGAGGTAATCACCATATGCCAGCCGCGCAGATCGCGGGTATCGAGCGGTGTATGGCCGCTGAGGGTATCGGCGCGGCGCAACATACGGATGATGCGGGCCGAAAGTGCCGAGAAATGCTCATCCTGCTCCTGCAGGCGCTGCAGCTCGGGCAGGAGGCGGCGCGTCGTTTTTAGATCCCCGCTCATCAGCGAGTTGAAGGCGAGCAGGTAGCTGCACAGGAAGGAGCGCTGCACCAGTTCTGGCGCGGCCTTGAGATAGCGGCAGGCGTCGGCGTAGAGCGTGGAGCGTTCGAGTGCCGCGCACAGCTCGGTCAGGATCTCCACATTGTCGGGGGCCAGGCGATGTGCCTCGGCCAGCACGGTCGCGGCAATAGCAGGCAGGCCCTGATCGATCAGTTCGTAGCCCAGGCTGTAGAGCGCTCCCGGATCGTCAATGTGGCTTAGCGTGTGGTGAATAATGGAGGTGAACCCGTCGCCAGCGATCTTCGCGCTAATCTCAGCAAACACGGCCAGCACTTCCGCCAACCCTGCAGGCTGCTGCATCATGTCCGGGTAGCGAAACACGGGGAGCAGGGCGCGAAACGCCTCCTGCGCCTTATCCTGATCCAGAAGAGAACGTACGCCTTGCAGCTTTTCCTGATAATCTTCCATAAATACTTTTACCTGCTATATAATTAGGGAAAATACGAATATTTTCTTCTCCGTCGCGGCAATCTCTTGCGATTGTTGCGGCCCATGCGCGTACTATCTTTTTTTGCCTGCGACAACCGTAAGAGATTGTCGCGACGGAGAAGGCCCATTTGCGGATCGATTGCCCCAGCTGGTTACGAAATCCCACATGCCGCAGAAGCGCGATTCGTTTACAAGCGTAGGGGGAAACTTCCCAGGTATTGAGTATACACGAGTGTCTCTGGCAGGGCAAGAGAGATAGTGCTTTTGCGGAAACTATTGGACGGTGTGCTCTTCTCCATCTGTTGCTGCCGCTTCAATAGCTCCAGCCAGAAACGTGATCAGCCACGCTCGCTCGTTGCGGCCTGTCCTGTCTTTCTGCTGATCCTGCACCGCTCGTCTGCCCTGGTTCGCCATCAGGAGGCCGTGCATGCGCTCGAAGCGCCACCACAGTTCGTCCGGGGGCAGTTGCGGTAGCGCACGCCGCAACGCCTCATAGTAGCGGCTTGTGACCTCCGCGCCTCCTTCTCCTTCCATCACGCTCGCTCCGGGCGTAGAGAGCATCGCGCTGCGCACCATCATCAATGCCTGCACCCATTCGCGCCCGCGTGGAGAATCGAAGATCGCAAAGATCGGCGTTGCATACGCGGTGAGCAGATCGCGCACGGTGGGGCCTGGCATGCTGCTTGCCAGTGCGTCCAGCCGATCCAGTTGCTCACGATTGACGGCAAGGAAGAAATGCTGCGTCATCGCCTGCAACAGCGCCGCTTTTGAGCCGAAATAATAATTGACGGCGGCGATATTGACTCCTGCCTCAGTCGTGACTGACCGTAGCGACACCGCCTCCAGTCCCTGCTCTGCAAAGAGGCGTGAAGCCGCTTCCAGGATGCGCTCTTTCGGGTCTCCTCCCGTCATTGCCGTCAACTCTTCTGCCGCCCGTCTGCTTGCTTCTTGCATACGCGCCTCACGCCGCTCGCGAAACTTGCCCATACAATGCTGCACCTCTCTACTTGCTTGTTTATAGTAGCTGTCCCTTGACATAGTATAACAGATTTTGCTATGATTCAAACGCGTTTGAAATCAATATTAATCACGTTTGAAATTTTGTAAAGGAGCACCTGTTATGTCGTTTACGAGTTCCGCTCTCAACAAGCCGATCACGATTGCCATCTTGTTGCATGAGGGGATGACTGCGAGCGATGCCGTCGGGCCATATGAAGCTCTGCGCAGCATCCCTGGCGCGACAGTCAAGTTTGTGGCCGAAACGCCCGGGCCGAAGCGTATGGATTCCGGTTTCTTGACGCTTGTGGCAGATTATGCGCTCGAAGACGTTCCCCATCCCGATGTGCTTGTTGTTTGCTCTGGCAGCCCCGCTGCGCTGCCATCTGAGCGCGTGTTGTCGTGGATACGCACAGCGCATGAGACCTCGCGCTGGACGACCTCTGTCTGTGGTGGTTCGGTGCTGCTTGGTGCTGCCGGGCTGCTGCGAGGCGTACAGGCCACAACGCACTGGTTTGCTATGGATCAGCTTGCACAATTTGGCGCAATCGCCTGCCCCGATCGGCAGTATGTGCGAGATGGCAAGATCGTGACCGCCGCCGGAAACTCTGCCGGGATCGATATGGCGCTCTACCTGGTCGATCAAATTGCGGGTCGCGAGATTGCCGAGGCCACGCAGCTGTTGATGCAATACGATCCACAGCCGCCGTTTCATGCTGGGTCGCCAACTCAGGCGTCTCCACGCGTGATTGAGTTGGCACAAGAGTTTATGCATAACTGGATTGTTAGCGCCTCAGTTGATCATGGGCGGATGTCATGATTGCGACTGCACAAATCAAACGCCTCCAGAATCGCTTGCGGATCGTGCGCCTGTTTGCTCTGCTCGACCTCGTACTGCTGGCGGCGCTGATCTGGGCGGCGCTGACCGGGCATAAAGAGATCGTGCATATCCTCGGTCCCCTGCACGGCATCAACTATTTACTCTTGCTCGTCATCGTGACCGTGGCGGCGCTTGATGGCCTGTGGGGCTGGTGGTTTCCGCTGGCCGTCCT
The DNA here is from genome assembly GCA_025928885.1 of Ktedonobacteraceae bacterium. Lineage (GTDB taxonomy): Bacteria > Chloroflexota > Ktedonobacteria > Ktedonobacterales > Ktedonobacteraceae > JAICIM01. The sequence goes on from JAICIM010000255.1 coordinate 8,985, forward strand.
GTTGACCGCTGGACCCCCTGGAGCCTTTCTCGGCGAATGGCTGCTGCATCGTCGCTTGAGAGCATCATCGGTTGTGGAGATAAGACAGGAAAGCGCCGCCTCCGTGGCCGAACAAGGAGGGATGCTGTGATGCTGCTTCTTGCCTGGCTGATTCGTTATGGGCATGTGCTATTTGCCACGACATGGGTTGGTGGCTATATCTTGCTCGCGTTTTTTATTATCCCGCGCATAAATAGTGGAGAAAA
>JAICIM010000014.1 GCA_025928885.1 Ktedonobacteraceae bacterium
AACCACGTTCTGCCAGGGCTTAGGACCCTTCACGGCAATGTCGTCTAGCAGCAAGCTAGTAAACACAACGGGCATGAGAGCCTTACCTGCTCCGCCTTGTTTGCGGGCAAGATCGCGCAAAACACGAATGCCACTATAAAAGCCATGCTCCTGATCATCTCTGAATTGTGCATGTAAGCGTTGTACACGCTTCTCAAAGGTCTCACTGACAGAATAATCGGCTTCTAGTAAAGTTAGAGAGGTAAAATCTCCCATAACCTTCTGGATCTGAGCATGGAAAGGAGGACGCTCAAAGGTACTGACATTCATGGTAAAGCGAGAAGATTTGCTCCATGCGGCAATCACTTCTGCAAAGGCCGTCAACAACATATCAGTAGGAGTCACGCCAAGAAGTGCAGCTCGTTCCTTGAGACGTTGCCAGCTAATTTTATCCAATCGTCCTGCGCGGTGTACAAAATGGGGAGTAAATAATGAACTGGCATGGGAGGTTAAAGGGAGTTCAGGGGCGGGAGGCAGAGACGGCAGACGACGCGACCAATATTCCAGGTCGCACTGGTACAGCTCAGAATCGCGGAGAGCCTCTTGCGCTACTACATAGTCTCTAAAGCTCAGTTCTGGCCTGGTCGGGGGAAGGTGCGGATCATAGTAGAGACGTACAAACTCCTGAACGAGCATGATCACACTCCACCCATCAACAAATAGCGTTTCGATGCTCAGGTGGATACGCGCTCGTTGCTCATCTAACAGGGAAATGAGCAGTGCAAATGTGGGCCACTGCTCCCCGGAGAAAACCTGATGATCCATCGTTTGGCGAATATGCTCTAAATGGTCTTCTCTTGCCTGCTCGTCCCATCCCCGCAGATTCTCAACCTGTAACTGAAATGGGGGAACATGTTCCAGGACCTGTTGCTGTCCATCAGGGAGCACAATTGCCCGCAACATATCATGCGTATCAATCAAGCGCTGGATGGCCGTAGTAAAGCGTTCCAGGTCCAGATCTAGCGCGTCAACTTCTATATACCCATGATTCCCCACATTACCACCCTCAAAGGTTACCTTGCGCCCCAACCAGTATGCTTGCTGTACATCAGTGAGAGGAAATGGGTGCAGACGATTGTCGGGATCTATCTCAAGAGAGGCTTGCTGGAGCTGCATTTTCTCACGCAAATAGTACATTGTACATCATCCTCTTCGTTCATACACAGTATTATTTTTAGCATATATGCCCGCAAGCCCAAAGATAATACCCTTTCCCTAATCACTTTCTTTATCTCAATAGTGATAATCTTTTCCCTGAGAATCTTTCACACTTATCTCTTCCATGATACAAATATTGATATCATGTGTGATATTAACTTTTTTCTACTAGCTTCACTACAATAAGCCCATAGTTGAAAAATCATCTCTTAGTGAGGGGTGCTATCTTCCCTCGCCCTATACTTTCAGGAGAGCAGAGAATGAGAAAATATTGCAAAGCGTATCACTTGAAAGATCTCCGCCAATTTAGTAATTGGATCGAAATGAATGAAGAGAACGAGTCAGAGTTGACAGACGACACGGTTTGCTACCTATGGGATGATTTCACCGTCGTAAGAAGCCCTGTGAAAGCCGGGGGAACGATCTTTGATACCGTAACGCCTGAGTGGCAGAACTTTTGCAAGACGACATTACACTTTGAAATTCCCGAAGACCTCCGCTATGCATATCAAGACAGCGAGGAGTCAGCTGCCGTTTCAGATGCAGTTTCTAGATAGGAGATCTTTCATGGATGATCTTGTACAACGTCTCTCAAAAGGTGAGCATCCGGTAACTGTTGGAGGACCTCAGCCTTCTCTAGGAGGCTTAAAAAAACGCATTGAAGATATGGGTTATGTTTTTATCAAATTCACAGGTACACGTGGGGGTACTGATCTAGGAGTACGAGTGGATAAAAGCGCCTCTGAAATACAGCAAGAGGATTTCGCACAGGGAATTGGAACAGCCCATATTGAAGGAACGCTCACCCTGAACTACGTCAAAGTACGTTGTATTGCCGACATTGATCTGGCAACGCTCAACGGTACAGGTCGTCTCGTTGCCCTGGAAGAGGTACATCCATAACCTCTCGTGCTTATTTATGAAGCTTGCCTGTTGTATGGGATCTTCCTGCCATCCCATACAATTTCTATAATCTCCAGCTCTATCCTTCCAACTACTATAAAAAAACAGGAACACACTATCTGAGGAGAGATGATGGAATTATCAAATGCGAAGAGTTATTTGATACCCCCCCCAAAAAAACAGATGAGCGGAAACAAGACCAGGCCCCATACATTACGTCGCATTTTGCTTGCCTTTCGTCCGTACTGGGTACAAGTTACCCTGGCTATTCTGGCTATTCTCTCCACAGCAGTATTAAATCTGTGCGTGCCTCTTTTAATCCCTCTGGTCTTCGATGACGCCATCGCCAAAAAGAACCTGAGCCACCTGTTTCTTTACGCGTTTATTATGATGGTCGCCACCGTGCTGGCAGGCTTGACGGGAGTTTTACAAACTTACCTCAACAACATATTTGGGCAGCAGATTATGCGCGACTTTCGCAATCAGCTCTATACCCACTTACAGGATATGCCGCTCCGTTTCTTCACCTCCAACCGCACTGGAGAGATTCAATCGCGTCTCTCCAATGATATCAGCGGCGTACAGATTGCAGTGAGCGAGACCTTTACCACAATCGCGACAAATATCATAACGACTGTAACCATAGTGATAGCTATGTTCTATATTAGTCCTCTGTTGACACTCACAGTCTTTGTGTTACTCCCACCCTTTCTCTGGATGACATTCAAAATAGGCAAAGTACGCCATCGCGCCAGTAAAGCAATGCAAGAAAGCCTCGCCTCGCTCAGTGCATTGATGCAAGAAACTCTTTCTATTAATGGCATTCTATTAATCAAAACCTTCGGTCGTAAGCAATTTGCGAAGAGGCTTTTTGAAGTAGAAAATCAGAAGCTCACCCGGCTGGGAATACGCCAGCAGATGGTGGGGCGCTGGTTCTTTATGTTTGTCTATACGTTCTTTACGTTGACCCCCGTCACTGTATATCTGATTGCCGGGAGTTTGATCATCCTCCATATACCGGCTATAAAGATCTCTAGTGGCGGTATCTTCGCTTTTATTCTGCTTCAAAGCAAGTTCTTTTCTCCCTTTACTCAATTGCTTACTCTTCATGTAAATCTACAAGGAGCGCTGGCACTTTTTGAACGCATCTTCGAGTATCTTGATCTACCTGTTGAGATCCAGGATACGCCCGACGCCCGTCGTTTCTCTCCCGGTGATATACGCGGCGAGGTGGCCTTCACCGATGTTTCTTTTACCTATAGACGCGATACTTATGCTCTCTCCACAGAATCGGCTGAAGCAAAAGAGCGTGCTACAAGACGGAAACCGGATAAGAGCGTGACTTTACAAGAGCCTCCACAGCTGTGCTCAGAGGTTGATGACCAGAACACGCTCACTAATATATCATTTCACATTAAACCCGGAATGCTGCTAGCCCTGGTAGGCCCAAGCGGCGCTGGCAAAACGACGCTCACTTATCTGCTCACTCGACTCTACGATGTCGATAGCGGCGCAATTACGATTGATGGATATAATATCAAAGAGATCGCGCTGGACACTCTGGGCAACCTGATTGGCGTCGTTACGCAGGAAACCTATCTCTTCCACGCCACAGTGCGCGAAAATCTTCTTTATGCCCGCCCTGACGCTACAGATGAGGAGATCATCGCCGCTACACGGGCCGCAGCTATCCATGACCGAATTATAGAGCTTGAGAGTGGCTATGAAACAGTGGTTGGGGAACGCGGCTATAAGCTTTCAGGAGGCGAAAAACAGCGTCTGGCAATCGCACGTGTCTTACTGAAAAACCCTCAGATTTTGATCTTAGATGAGGCAACAAGCTCACTTGACACACAGTCAGAACGGCTAATCCAGGCCGCACTTGTACCACTGATGACAAAGCATACAACAATCGCTATTGCTCATCGCCTTTCAACGATCCTGGCTGCTGATATGATCATTGTGCTGGATAAAGGGAGGATCGTTGAGCACGGTACGCATCAGGAATTATTAGAGCGAGCAGAATTATACGCCGGACTTTACAAGCAGCAATTTGCGCATCTCCCTCCTAAAACAATTTAAGCCGTCAGCCTGTTTTTAGTGCATGTAAAGTGCAGGTGTATCTGCGAGCTTTCCGTTGATATGGTGATGACATCACCATATCAACAAAGATTTTCAAGACGGTGTTATCCTGGACTCCTTACTCTTCCCCATTTTCTGTTTTTCGCATGGAACGATGCTTGAGCCTACTCTGTCTTTGCTGTTGCTTCAGTTTTTTCCGGCTCTGCAGGCGATCAGTATCCTCTTCTGCCGGAGCTGGTACAACCTGTTTTTGCGTGACAAATGCAGCCAGCGCGTGAATAGTGGAATACTGGAAAAACATATCTGTAATGGATATGTCTCTGTCTAACAACTTACGCAGCCTGGTGTAGGTCTGGACCATGAGTAGTGAATTGCCTCCAAGATCAAAGAAATTATCATGTACTCCTACCTTTGCAGAGGGGAGAAATTCTTGCCAAACCGCCGCAATGGCTTGCTCCAATTGAGTCTCTGGCGCAATATACCTGTTGGACACTTGCGGAGAAACAGCCTCTGGAACTGGCAAATGCTTGCGATCCACTTTTCCATTCGCAGTCAATGGCAAGGCATCCAATACCATGATGGTTGCAGGAACCATGTACTGGGGCAACTTCTCTTTGAGGAAGTGACGAAGCATATCCCCCGATGTCACAGGTTGCATCTCTACCTGTTCAGGAACAGCCTCCTTTACAGAGATACTGGCATCTGCTGGTAGAAACGATCTGCCAGCAGATGCAATGGGATCTACTGGTCCACACAGAAGGCTATGAAGCAGAACATCGCTCTGTTCTAAATCAAAGAAATCACGAACAGTCTCAAAGTCACAGCCACCAATCGGACAGCAACCAAGCTGATACTCTGGCGCGAGCATCATAAGTAGCTGACTCATATATCCCGCTTCAAGCAGCATGAAGTCACGAGCCGCCTCTCCATAGAGAGGAGTAATAGCATCTGTCTTGCCAATGAAGAACAGGGAGAACGCCGACGCCTCAAAAACCGGCTGATTGATGTCTCCATGCATAGGGCTATTCAACCGCACATTCGCTGAAAGGAGGTGCAATCGGTGAGCTTCAGGATGATAGTAATAGATGCCTTCCGGCATTTTTTCTACCCGCCCGGCCTTAATATACAGGTAACACTGAACAGGATAAATGCTGCCCGCAGAGGGATACAGGTATTTTGGTAATCCATCGAGTTCAATCTGGCGCAAGACAGCGAGGAAATTACAGAGATGCTCGAAGGGAACAGGTTCCAACAGGAATGTACGATGACTCTGACGCACTCTGTACCTCGCAAGTGTCCTGGCATCAAGCGGAGCATGCGCGATTTGAATAATGGGCTTATCAGTATCGATACGCATACTCTTCCGGCCAAACTGCGCTTCGAGACGCTGCAACGCTCCGGTGGAAATTCCTTTGTCAGCAGAGGTGGATTCCACGGAATCGACTGGCAATTGTCCCGTGAGCTGTGAGAGATGAAAGGATCTGGTTGGTGCTGGCTGCTGCGGCTGACGATCATAGGAGCTGGAACTGGCGATCGTCTGTTCCTGTGCTGACTGTAACGTTACGTAAGCAACTAGATTTTTATCTCCACGTGGTCCGGTAATTGCAGTAGCGACGGCAGCAGCCACCATAGGATGTTGCAGCAGGGTTTCCTCTATCTCTCCCAATTCAATGCGATGCCCCTGCACCTTCACCTGGAAATCTTCTCGTCCTAAAAATTCAATATTGCCATCAGGCAAATAGCGCCCCAGATCGCCAGTCCGGTATAAGCGCTCTCCAGTGAGTGGATGGAGTAAAAAACTCGCATGTGTTTTCTGCTCATCTCGCCAGTAACCCTTAGCCAGACCAATTCCACTGATATAGAGCTGGCCAGGAACCCACACTGGGGACGGCTCATAGCGCCCATTCAAGACGGCAAAGCGCTGATTGCGCATGGGCCGCCCATAAGGGATGCTTTTCCAGGCTGCATCGATGGCTTTAATAGGATAGAGGATAGACCAGATAGATGCCTCTGTTGCCCCTCCCAGGCTGATAATCTCGATATCTGGTATCATTTTTTTGATCCGCTCTGGCAAGGATAACGGTATCCAATCACCACTCAAGAGCGCCAGGCGCAAAGAAGAGCGCGGTAGAATTTCTGGCTGGCCCTCGGTGTACTCGACGAACATTTGTAATAGTGCGGGTACGGAGTTCCAGATCGTCACCTGTCCTCGCTCCAGCATATCTGACCAGGCTTCCGGGTTACGCATTGTTCCTTCAGGTGGGATCACAATCGCACCGCCTGCCGCTAGCATGCCAAAGATATCATAGACCGATAAGTCAAAATTTAACGCAGAGAGCGCAAAGGCTCTATCCCTATCCCCCACTCCAAAGCGCTGGTTGACATCAAGAATAGTGTTGACAGCCCCCCGATGATCGATCATCACACCTTTGGGAAGCCCCGTTGAGCCAGAAGTATATATTACGTATGCGAGATCCTCCGGCAACTGTACAGGCTCCAGCGGAGGTACCCTCTTACTATGAAGCTCCAGGCTATCCACACAGATGCGATGAAGTTGCTGCGGCCACTGCTCTCGGCTATCAAGCCAGGATTGAGTTAGCACAACCTCGACATTACCATGTTCCAGAAGATACATCTGACGCTCATGAGGCAAGACGGGATCAATGGGCAGGTATGCCGCTCCTGCTTGAAGAATGCCCAGTACAGCGACTACCTGTTCCCATCCTTTTTCCATGACCACTGCAACAAGCTGATTAGGACGCACGCCCAGATCGCGCAACTGCCAGCCAAGCAAGAGCGAGCCGGTATAGATTTCTTGATAGGTCAAACTTTTCTGGTCAGTAATCACTGCAATCCGCTCTGGATTTTGCATTGCCTGGGCATTAAAAAGCGTATGGAGAAGCGCCTCTGAAACCGGAGCCTCGGTTGCATTGCAGAGGATACGCTGTGCCAGTTGCTCGGTTGGCACCAGGTGATTCACCCCCTGCCAACTCTCTTCACAGCAAGCAAGACGCTGAAGCAACTGACAGTAAGAAGAAAACATCGCGTCTATCATTCCATCGGGAAAGACGCTATCGACAGACTCCCAGTGAAATACCAGTTCTCCATTCGTTTCTAGCACCTGGTGGTCCAGCCAGACTTGCGGCGTCTGACTGACACAATACACGGTCTCTTGCCAGGGAGGTGGACAGGGATGGGCGGTATCCTGGATGAGTAAACTTGTGAAGACGATAGGCATCACGGCTTTGATGACACTTCCCTGAGCACGTGCCAATTCTCGCAGCACCCGTATCCCACTATAATGGCTATGGTCCAGATCGCTCCATAACTGAGCCTGTAAGCGTCGCGCCCGCGTCTCAAATGATTCCGATCCTGCATTATCGATGGCCAGCACAAGCAAGGAGGTAAAATCACCAACAATGTCATTGACCTGGGGATGGAGCGATAAACGATTAAAAGTGCTCAAGTTGATACTAAAACGCGGCGACTTGCTCCAGACCGTCAGCACTTCCGCAAAAGCAGCGAGCAGAACACCTGAAGGAGTTAAGCCTATCCGTGCTGCACGCACCTTGAGACGTTGCCACTCTTTCATGCTCAAACGTTCCATACGATGCACAAAACGAGGAAACGCTGGCGAATCCGTAGCTGATCGCAGTGGAAGCTCAGGCGCAGGTGGCAGAGTCGAGATGCGTTTGAGCCAATATTCCTCTGAGCGCTTATACCATTCGGTCGTATGCAGGGCTGCTTCAGCCACTAAATAATCGCGGAAGGAAAGTTTAAGCTCTGGTAAAGAGATAGCAGGCTCGTGATAGAAACGCAAACATTCCTGGATCAGGAGGTTCATACTCCATGCATCGATAAACAAGGATTCGACGCTAAGATACAGGCGCTGCCGCTGGTCATCGAAGCGCGTTACATAAACACGAAATGCAGGCCATTGCCCAACAGGGATCATCTGATGGTCCAACACCGCTCGCATGTGTTCTAATTGAGCTAATACAGTTTGTGTGTCCTGTCCACGCAGATCGATGACGGTAATCTGGAAAGGTGGTACATGAGCCAGAATTTGTTGTTGACCATCAGGGAGCAGCACTGCACGCAGCATTTCATGGCGTTCAACTAATTGACGAATGCTATGAGTTAAACGCTGTAGATCGATGCCATCTGACTCCACTTCAATATACCCATGATTGCCTACATTTCCTCCTTCAAAACCAGCTTCGCGCCCTACCCAGTAAGCCTGTTGTACATCGGTCATCGAGAAAGGTAGATAGCGACCCGGCAGGTCTGGCTCAATAGTCGGAAATGCCGGTACAGCAATCGCGCCCGCCTCTGCGATCTTGCTCCTGATGAGTTGGGCACACGCTGCTGGTGTGGTGGCCTGGAAGAGTTCGGTTAAAAGGACCTCAACCTGAAACGCGCTACGTATCTGCGCGATTAATTGTGCAGCCAACAGTGAATGACCACCCAATTCAAAGAAATTATCGTCCAGGCCCACATGATCTAACCCCAGCACTTTTGCCCAGCTTCTAGCCAGGGTCTGTTCCAGCGGCTGCTGAAACTTTGCTGCTTCTGTTAGCGCCTCTTCGACCTCAGAAGTCTGTACGAGGGAGGAAACAAAGGCACTTTCAGGCGGGGTACTTATCGTCTCGACATCAAATCCATCAATCCAGAGGCGCTCCCTCTGCCAGGCATAGGGTGGCAAACTAACACAATGGCCGTTGCCCTGATAGAGAGCCGACCATTCTAGCGTGTAGCCCAGAGTATACAGCGTACTTAGAACTTCTAGCAGGACAGCAGCCCCCTCATATCCCTGACGCATCGATGCCATAACCGTTCCTGGCTGATCCTTATGTTGTAAACGAGCTAATATAGCACCAGATAAGGCAGAAGGCGATCCCAGTTCAATAAAGACATCGTAGTTTTCAGCGAGGATATGATCAATAGTTGCTACCGAAAGATCGGGAAGAGTTGCCAATTCCTCCCACTGCTTCTCCAGCAGCAACCGAGGATCACCAATGCGGCCTCTGACCACAGAATAGAAAGGAAGAGTTGCTGCAAGTCCTTTCCCAGGAGGCGATATCTTGAGCTGTTGTTGCTCAACTGCTGTTGTACCATTAGCGTGAGTTCGCTGCTGCGGAACCACTTCTCGACGCATAAAGTGGACAATCAGTTGTATGGCATCTTCGAGAGTCAATAAACCAGCTACACGGGCGGCAGCAATTTCACCAAACCCTTCTCCCAGCACCGCATCTGGCACAATGCCCCAGGAAGACCAGAGAGCGGCCAGAGCTAGCTGCCATGTAAAACAAACAGGAGGACTTGCCAACACCTTCTTATGTTGAGAGGTGACAAGATTGCGGATTTCTTCCCATATACCTTGCCCTGCATAGCGACTGAAGAGCTGATCACATTCATCAATTACAGCACAAAATGCCGCTTGCTGACACAAAAAAGGATAGCTTTCCAGTAGTGAGCCAGAAAGTTGATGCGCGAACAGAAACACCTGTTTGTGAACCCGCTTCGACTCTCCGTTGTGGCTTCCCTGATGCCCTTTTATAAGTGCGTCCAGCGAAGTCGCAGCGTCCTGAGAAGCACGGGCCACAACAGCCAGGCGATAGTTATGATGAGTCCGACGAACACTGGCGGTGTAGCAAATATCAGACCAGGCCGGAGTTGTGAATTTACTGGAACGTAAAAAATCGCGCACAGCTGCCACCTGGGCATACAATGCATCCTCGCTCCGAGCCGATACAGGCAGTACATGCAAGGAATCCTCAACACGTTCGTCAGGTTCCTCCACACTCTGAGGGGGTAACGCAGACAGCACAGCATGAGCATTGCCCCCTGCGAATGCTAGCGCAGTTACACCGGCATAGGGTAAACCTTGCTTCTCCGGCCAGGGACAGATGCTATGAGGAACCGCCAGTTGCCAATCATCTAATGCGATAGATGGATTGAGTGTCGCCAGGTTTAAACTTGGCGGAATCTGATGGTAATAGAGTGAAAGCGCCACCTTGATGATACCTGCAATACCAGCGGCTGCTTCCAGGTGACCAAGATTGGTCTTGACAGATCCAATGATACATGCTTGCTTGCGGGCTGCATCTCTTCCTACAATTGCGCCCAGGGCTTTTGTCTCCACAGCATCGCCTCGCGCAAAACCAGTCCCATGCAATTCCACATAATCGACATCTGCGGGCTGCACCCCGGCTTTCCGATAGGCTTCCCGCAACAACGCTTCCTGAGCTGACTGGCTCGATGCAATGATCCATTCATTGTGTCCATTGTGGTTAACGGCTACACCACGAATGAGAGCGTAGACGCGATCCGCCGGTTGCACATCGGAAAGCCGTTTGAGTACAATAACACCTGCACCTTCACCACGCACATAACCATCAGCGCTGCTATCAAGCGTTTTGCAGCGACCATCAGGCGAAAGCAACCCCGCTTTGGAGACCATGATCGTACCATCTGGAGTGACCATCACATTCACCCCGCCAGCCAGCGCTAAAGTAGCCTCTCCCATCCACAGGCTCTGGCAGGCATAATGGACCGCGACCAGCGACGAGCTACAACCTGCATCTAGCGAGACGCTTGGTCCTTTCAGATCAAACACATATGAAAGGCGATTAGCGGCAAAGCTGCTAGCACTACCTGTAACGGTATAGCCATCAATTTGCGACCAGTTCCGGGACTGCATGCGCATATAATCGCTCCATCCCACTCCAATCGCGACACTCGTCTGGCTTCCGGCCACCTGTTCAAGCGGCAAGCCAGCGTCTTCCAGGGCTTCCCAGGCTACTTCCAGGAGCAATCGATGCTGAGGGTCCATATATCTGGCTTCACGAGGAGGGATGCGAAACAGACGCCAATCAAACTGATCGATCTGGTCAAGAAAGCCACCCCAGCGACTCCTCATCTTGCCTGGCTTCGCGGGATCAGGATCATACAGTTGCTCTATCTTCCAACGATCAGCAGGCACTTCACGGACAGCATTCCTGCCTTCGCTGAGCAGCTTCCAGAATGCCAGCGGGTCCTCGGCCCCCGGAAACCGGCATCCCATCCCTATAATAGCAATAGGTTCTTGTTGAACATCTTGCATCATTACTCATCCTTGCATGTATCAGAAACGTCTTCCCCTGTAAACTGGAGCATAGAGGTATCATCTAACTCCCATCTGGAGCCTGATCACTCCATTGACACTTCCTGTTTGTGAGCAAAAACCATATCAGCAATTGCAGAGATGTTCACAAAGTTGGTAGCAACCATCTGGTCAGATGAAATATCGACATGAAATTGCCTTTGGATAAAACTAAGTAAGCGCATAATTTCCAGAGAGTTGATCACTCCCCACTCCAGCAGCGGAGTCGTCTCATCCAGGCCGATATTCTTGCCATCTAATACCTGTACTACAATGTAGTTTTTCAATTGTTCTACCACTTCAGCGCGTTGCATTTATTTTTCTCCTTTTGCCTGGGTCGCTCCTTCATATATGGAGAGCGCCAGGCGATCTATCTTGCCATTTCTCGTGCGTGGAAGCGCAGAGATCACACGCATCTCATCGATAATCATGTAGCGAGGCAAACGTGTAGAGCAATGACGCTTGATCTCCAGTAGCGTAGGGATCTCTCCTCCCGCTACAACTACAAAGGCCACTAAGCGAGCGTCCAAACCCGTACCCTGCACCATTACCATAGCCTCACGAATAGCAGGGTGTTCCTCCAGGGCCGTTTCGATATCACCACACTCAATACGATAACCGCGCAGCTTTGTCATCTGGTCATATCGACCTAAGTAAGTGTAATTACCATCGGCTTGCAGGAGTACGCGATCCCCGGTTGCATAACATCTGTCTCCATGCACTTGCTGACCCCAATAGCCAACCATGACTGTCGGTCCTGTGACCATAAGCTGCCCTTCTTCACCTGACAAAGCAACGGTACCATCTTCTTTTTGTCCCCATACAACATCCCCAGAACAAGCTTTTCCAATGGGTACCGATCTCTGCAAGCTATCTGGAAGCTGGGTCACCTCATAGTAGGTGCGGACATTGGTCTCTGTCGGACCATACAAATTCAAAAAGCGCACCTCTGACCAGCGCTCATAGAGCCTGCGCAAATGCTTAACAGGAAACGGCTCTCCGGCAAAGAGGATAGCCCGCAAGGGAAGCGATGAAAGATCTAATAACCCTCCTTGCTCCATCATCATCATCAATGCAGAGGGTACCGAATACCATATAGTTAATCCTTCTTCTACGAGAAATTTGACCAGTTGCTGAGGCATATAAGAGAGGCCGTCCGGGATCAAAAAGGTGGTAGCGCCGACTTGAAAGGCCACATAGAGGTCAAGCACAGAGAGATCAAAGTGGAAAGGGGCATGATTGGAGAAACGATCAGGCCCTCTCGCTCCCAACATAGCAGAGGCCCACTCTACAAAGGCCAGCACATTACGATTACTGATACAAACCCCTTTCGGCTTGCCCGTTGATCCAGAAGTATAGAGGATGTATACGACCTCGTTATCGGCGGACTCCAGCCATTGCTCTGCTGTATCAGGAAACACATGAAGGTCATCGCGATCAATACAGAAGCAAGCTCTCTCTTGAAGGCCATCTGCGAACACAGTGTCGGCCCATTGCTGTATCGTCACCAGAGCACGCATATCACAATCGTCGATAATAGTACGAATGCGTGCTGCGGGACTGAGGGCATCCAGAGGGACATATATTGCATTCAGGCGCAATGCCCCTTGCATAGCAGCGACTGCCCATACTGATTTGTTCAGCCAGATCCCCACACGATCGCCACGCCTCACACCAAGAGAGGCAAGAGCATGGGCAAAGCGATTAGCCATGCAGTCAAGCGCTCTATAGGTTATGCACGTATCAGGGCCTTTTATCGCTATAGCATCAGGCGTTTTTCGCGCACTTCCGCTCACTAAATCTCGCAGGCTCATAATCCCAACTCACTTGCAATAATATCGTGCTGCATTTCCGAGGTTCCCGAAAAAATGGTAGAAGGAAGAGCATCACAGAGCATTGTGCCAATCCCATATTCACTGTTAATGCCCAGGGACCCATGAATATGCATAGCGTCAAGTCCTCCCAGAATAGCCGCTTCGCTCACCGCTAATTTGGACAGGGCAATGTCCAGAAGAGCATCTTGCCCTTGATCAAAACGCCAGCAGGCCCGGTAGAGCAACAGGCGTGAGGCTTCCAGGCGCAACTTCATCTCGGCCAGACGATGAGCAATAGCCTGATGCTTCCCTAATGCTTTGCCAAATTGCCGTCTCTGCCTGGCATAGGATAGTGTTCGCTCAAGTTGACGTTCCATTTGCCCTATATATGCTGCAAACAGACAAGATCGTTCCCATTGCATTGAATGCTTGAATATCAGGGAACCCTGCCCTTCATTCCCGATTCTATTAGCAATCGGCACGCGACAGCATTGAAAGGTAATACGACAGGCAGGCGTACTTTTTAAGCTCATTTTGTGAAATGGCTCGCCAATAATTACCCCTGGAGTATCCTTTTCAACAACCAATGCAGTGATGCCTAAATACCCATGCGCAGGGTTTGTTGTGGCATACACGACGAAACAATCCGCGACCGGACCGTTACTCACATAACTTTTACACCCGTCTACTATATAGGCATCTCCCTCCCGAATCGCACAGGTTTGTAACGCGAAGATATCAGAGCCTGCCCCCTCTTCCGTAATAGCATTTGCCCCGATGAGCGTCCCATTGCATAGCCCCGGCAGAAACCGGCTTTTCAAGGCTTCATCACCATACCCTGCTATGGGCATAGCACAGGCAAAAAGGTGAGCTGCTACCGAAAATACTATGCCCATATCCTCGCTAGCATAGCCAAATGCTTCAATTGAGCGGGCAGTTGTTAATGCATTAAACCCACTTCCTCCATAACGTTCTGGTATACTTAATCCCAACAGGCGCATATCTCCACACAACAACCATTGTGCTCGCGTCCAGAACTGCTCTGGCTGCATATGCAGTCTGTCTTGCACCTGTGAGATCACCCGGGTATAGAGTTCATCTTGCTCTTTCAGCCATGAAAAATCCATATTCTTAACTCCAACAGCACAGGTTGTGTGCTTTTTATAGCAAACCTGATGTGATCGCTTCTTCAGGTTCAACCGTCGATGCTCGCGACTGATATCCGAGAAGGGGCAATATAGGTGATGCCATCATTGTAGTTATTAAAGCCATGATTACAAGCATTGCAAAGAGAGTTGGGGAGAGGACACCTAACTGTAAACCGATATTGAGAACGATCAACTCGACTAACCCACGTGTATTCATCAATATCCCGATACACAGAGCTTCTTTCCATCTCTCCCCCATCACACGTGACGAGAAAGTTCCACCTGCGATTTTTCCTAGACTCGCCAGGGCCAGAATGAGCAGACAAATAAACCAGAGGCTTGGTCCTTGAATAAGTCCTACTTGTGTTTGCAATCCGCTAAAAATAAAGAAAAGTGGTAAGAAAAGTATATTGTTAATTTGATCCATTTTGCGAATCTGGGCAGTAAAGGCAACATTGCGCGGTAAAATAATTCCCGCTAGAAATGCCCCAAAGATAGGGTGAATACCGATTGCGTTTGTCACATATGCGGCTAACAAGAGGACGATGATGCTAAAAGTGCTTGATTGAGTACGCCGTGCTATGTAAGCAAGCAGTGGCCGTACTCCCCACAACATCACGACAACAAAAAGAATAGTGAGGCCGATGGTCACAACAACGGATAGCACGTCATGTGCATGGATCATCGCAACGACAAGAGCAAGGAGGCACCAGGCAATGACATCATCAATAGAAGCACAGGTAAGCGCCAGCATGCCAACGCCAGTACCTAGCATGTTTTTTTCTGTGAGCAGGCGTGCCAGCACCGGAAATGCGGTGATTGCCATAGCGGTTCCCACAAGCAGCATAAATGGAAGAAGCGTTGCCTTTGCGCCAGCCATACTGGAATAGAGAAAGTAGCCGAGGATGGCCCCTATGGCCAAAGGGAGCAATATGCCACTTAACGATACAAACACAGCCTTACGGCTCTGGCTAAGCATCACATGGATATCGAGCCGGGTGCCTAATGAGAACATATACAATATCAGGCCAATGTCACCCAGCGTCTGCAGCGTTGGCAATATCTTTGGGGGAAACAATAGCAGCGAGAGATGAGGCCATAAACAGCCCAATAGCGATGGCCCCAATGCCAGACCCGCCAGTATTTCACCAATCACCCATTGCTGCCCAATAAGCTTGCACAGATATCCAAAAAACTGCACTGCAAGCAAAATGACAACTAATGCAAGTAATATGTATCCTGTAAGCATAGTATATTCCAAAGGAACGTTCAGCAAAACGACATAGCAGAGATACAGCACCCTGGCAGTAGAAAGCAAGAGCAATATTATGTCCCACTAAAAATGCTCGATGATCATCTACTGCTTTCTATGCCAGGGTAACAAATAGCCAGCTAGAAAACTGGCTTGAAGGCATTCGACGTTAACTCACCCAGACAACTATGCCATATATGCTTTTCGTTTTGCTCGACTTCGCTCACAATCTGCTTCATTTTACGCAGCACCTCTGGATCGTCCTCATCATAGACATCACCTTGCAGGAGTTTCAATACATCCAACCGATAACGCTCGTCCTGGATAAAGGCGGTAAAGAGGACATTGAGTCGGTAGTATACCGAGATAAACTCATACCAGTTTTTAGTCCCTCGCCGCAATGTGTCTTCAAACGTTTGAAAACTCTGCTTCCGAAAATCCCCTTTTTCCGCAGCCAGAAGGATGTCATGACTGGCAAAGCGAGCACTATTGAGAGCAATACTGACTCCAGTTGAAAAAACAGGATCTACAAAGCGTCCTGCATCTCCTACCAGCACAAAGTTGTCGCCACAGATCTGTTTCATAGCATAACTATAATCGCCTTCACTTTTAAAAGGGCGCGTCCGCTTCGCAGCCTCTAGTCCAGCTTTCAGTTCAGGACGGCTCCCTATACACTGCCAGAAAAACGCCTCTCGCTCAGCTCTGGAGGAGGCAAAATTCTTCTTTTGCGTTACCACACCAATACTGGTAATGGTCTCTGTAATGGGAATTTGCCAGACCCAGGCGTTAGAAACGGGCAAAAAGTGAATAAAGATAAATTCCCGTTGCGATGAATCTCTTGCTAAAGCGCCCCGGTCATAGCCATCAAACCAGGTATGGATGGCATATTGATCAAAAACAGGGTCCTGAATACGCAATTTAAGCTGATTTCCCAGCAAGGTGCGTCTCCCACTGGCATCTACCACCATCCGTACCGTCGTACCCATCGTCTGATTAGCAATGGAGAAACAAATACGTGGATGATCTGGTTCAGAAAAATCAACCTGCTGGACCTGCACGCCTTCGTAGATGACAGCCCCCAGGTTGTGAGCATGTTGCAACAACATGAGGTCAAACCTGCCTCGATCCACATGGAAGGTATAGTTTCTATCCACGCCCGGCTGTGCTCGCTCTTCAAAGCGTAAATTAACATTACAATCAGGTTCTAAACCGTCAAAGCTATTAGAATAGACAGGCCCGATCCCTGATGAGGTCCAACCAGCTCCATACTTTTTAGGGAAGCCCGCCCGATCCATCTGTTCCAGAAACCCAAGTTCCTTAAAAACCCGTGTTGAAGAAGGCACCAGAGACTCACCAACATGGGGGCGCGGGAACAATTCTCGCTCAAATACGACACATGAGAGACCGGCTTTCGCCAGATAAGCCGCGATAGCTGCTCCAGCTGGTCCCCCTCCAATAATACCGATATCAAAATCAAAATCGGCCATTTCTGTCCTCCTTATAAGCGAGATAGCGCGTAGTTACACGTTGCAGAAATTTTGAGAAAGAGCCTGCAAAAGAGCCGTTTGTTCATTGTGCAAGAAAAAATGATCACCAGCGAAGTAACGCAAGGTAAATGAGCTACTCGTTTGTTGACGCCAGGCTGTCAACATCTCATGAGAAGCCTCATAATCCTGTAGTCCTCCAAACGTAGTAATGGGACAACTAAGAGGAGCACCTGGCACGTACTTATACGTCTCACATAAGGCAAAATCAGCTCGCAACGTGGGAAGCAACAGGCGTAAGAGTTCCGAGTTTTGCAGTATCTCCTCCGGCGTCCCATTCAAACGGCGCAACTCATTAAGAAATGCTGCCTCTGGCAAATAGTAGGTAGGTGGATCAGGGTCTGGTAATTGAGGCGCTCGATGGGCCGAGACGAAGAGATGCACAGGGGCAAACGGATATCCTTTTCCGCGTAGATAGCGGGCAAGTTCAAAGCTAATGAGCGCACCCATACTATGTCCAAAGCAAGCAAAAGGCAAATCCAGGTACGGAACCAGAGCCAGAGCCAAAGGTTCAATTAATGCTGAAATAGAGGAAAAAGGCGTTTCCAGCAAGCGATTCTCCCGGCCAGGTAATTGTACGGGACAGACCTCAATTGTTGAAGGGAGCATCTCTGCCCAGTTCCGAAAAATGGAAGCGCCGCCTCCCGCATACGGGAAACAAAACAGGCGCAGTTGCGCCTGTTTCCTCGGTCGGTTGTAGAGAATCCATTGGTCAACTGTGGGTAAGTTCGCCACCTTCTTATCCTCCATTATCCCGGGATGCGCAGATAGTAGTCGTCTCCATGCGCAAGCGCATGGAGGAGTGCTAACTTTCGCGCTGGCGTTCCTCCATGCGCTTGCGCAGGCTTAACGGTCGCATGTCAGTCCATACTTCTTTAATGTAGCTAAGGCATTCAGGCTTTAATCCACTCTTTCCAGCATCTCGCCAACCTGGGGCATTCTCACGATCAGTGGGCCAGATAGAATATTGCTCCTCATGATTGACCACAACCTTGTATATCGTCGTATCTTCTTGATCATCTCTTTGCATACAATTCCTCCTTGCTGAATAGAGTGGGAAAGAGCACGATGTCATGCCTTACATACTTAGCGCTAGCGAGAAAAGCAAAGTCCCCTTCCAGACTCAGGGACCTTTCTGGCCTTCTTCCTGGCGAAACTCGTATCACAGCATATTTACTGCAAGAAGTCTTTCTGATACACGATATCGGCCATCGCCACCAGGATCTTACGCGTCCCTTCAAATGGGTCACGAGCATGGGCCACAAGCATGTTGTCTAGCATGATCACGTCGCTTGCCTGCCATTGGAAACGCACCGCGATGCGCTCATAGAGATCGCTAATCTCAGAGAGAACAGAATCTTCGATACGCGAGCCATCGCCATAATAAACATTGCGTGGCAAGTCTTCCTCGCGAAATATCGACAACATCGATGCGCGTACTTCTGGATCGAGAGTAGCGATATGATGTAATTGAACCTGATTAAAAAATAGCATTTCACCAGTAGACGGATGTTTGACAACTGCCGGGCATATCTGTCGCGTCGTCAGATGATTCGCACTTTTCCACTCAAATTCAATCGATGATTTGCGGCAATACTCTTCCACACGCCTCTTGTCCGATGTCTGGAAAAATTGTTGCCAGCTCACATCTAAACCTTCAATGAAGTTGCGTACATACATCAACTTCTTCTCTGACATCAAGCGGATAATGGCAGGATCAAGCATTTGATAGGCCTTGCGACAATCAATAATGGGAGTTGCACCAAGCCCTTCGGCGGCTTTGACACAATAAAACAAAATTTTCATCGGCCAGCGATGCATGTGAGAACTTTCGTTATGAAAAAGAATGGATTTGTCAGCAGGGTAAGGCGTAGAGTGATAGACCTTCACTCCTGGATCATCGCGTGGCAGATCCCCATATTCATCAAATAATTCGCCCGTTTCACTCACAGAGAGCGCGAACTCTTCAAATTTGGCAGGTGAAGTGATGGCGAAATTACGGAACAAGATAGCCCCGTGTTTAGCTAGATTGCTACGGATATCCTCTCGATTGTTGCTAGCCCAGCCTGCCAGGTTCACTCCATCCATAGCTGGTTGTATGACCAGTGGAAGCGTTCCTTGACCAAGATAACCCGATGTCGTCAGGCTAAAATTCGCCAGATTGATCTCTTCACGGCTATCCTGAATACTTTTCCTGATGCTTGCTTTAATACTGAGTTTTTCTTCCATCTTGCTTGCGCACCTCTCGTCTCGATGAAATAACTATTTTGCCTGAGATCTCTATTCATCGGTATTTATCCGCTTCGTTTTTCTACATGATTTTATTGTATTTGCTTCAAATACAAAAGTCCATATCACTAAATTTATCACTTACATTATCTTTGCAGTGATATTCGACTACACTTCCATCCTACCCACCTTCCCTTCTCGCAATTTGAGGCGTGCTTACACGTTATGAAGACCTGGACCTGCACAAATTTATAGCTGAAAAGGCATGGCTTGTCGCTTATGCCTGCGATTATATGAGAAAAATCGGGAAGAAGAGAAATTGCCAGAGCAGGAATAGAGTATTATATGGTAGAAGCTTCATCTACACGCCCTAGATTACGCAAGAGCTGGATATAAGCATTGCGTGTTGCTCTTGTTTTAGGGTGATACGATCCCAGCGTTAGCCCATAGAGCGTCAGCGCCTGCCGATAGAGCGAAAGGGCTTCTGTAGTCTGTTGTTGCACCTGGTGGAAGCATGCCAGATGACACAAGCTATCTGCAATCGCAGGATGCTGTGGACCGAAGGCATGCTTCTTGATATGTAAGGCCCGCTGGAAGAAGGCTTCCGCCTGCTTATACTTCCCCTGCTCTTTATAGAGCAGAGCCAGTCCGTCAAGGGGGTCTGCGACCAGGAAATGGTCAGATCCCAACCTCTGTTCCCAGATGCGCAAGGCCCGCTGGAAGAGAACCTCTGCCTGCTCATACTTCCCTTGCTCTTTATAGAGCAGAGCCAGATTATTGAGGGGATAAGCGACACGAGGATGATCAGGTCCCAACCTCTGTTCCCAGATGCGCAAGGCCCGCTGGAAGAGAACCTCCGCCTGCTCATACTTCCCTTGTTCTCTATGGAGTTCTGCCAGATTGTTGAGTAACGTAGCCACCTGCGGATGGTCCGCCCCCAGTATCCGTTCTCGAATGCTCAACGCTCGGGCATAGAGGGACTCCGCCTCGATATATTTGCCCTGATCAACATAGAGTATGCCCAGTTCATTAAGAGATGCAGCCACCTGCGGATGGTCCGCTCCCAGTATCCGTTCTCGAATGCTTAATGCCCGGGCATAGAGGGACTCCGCCTCGATATATTTGCCCTGCCGTAAGTAGAGCATGCCCAACCCATTAAAAGATGTAGCCACCTGCGGATGGTCAACTCCCAATATCTGTTCTCGAATGCTCAATGCTCGCTGCAAGAGCGGCTCTGCCTCAGTATATTTCCCTTGCCGTAAGTAGAGCATGCCCAACTTATAGCATGTTTCAGATACGAGAGGATGTTCAGAACCCAATATTTGCTCTCCCATGCTCAATGCTCGCTGCAAGAGCGACTCTGCTTCGGAGTAACGAGCACGCTCAGAGAGATAGGAAGCCACGTGACACATCAAGGTAACGTGCCGTGCTTCGTTGTCGCTCCATTGCTCACTCAACGCAATACATGCCAATGCGTGAGGCAGCAACCGTTCACAGTCCTGCCAATAGTGGGCTTGCGTCATCTCCTCTGAAGGGAAAAGATAGCTCATTGCACGGATTACACGTAATGCCCATTTGCGCTGGACGGCTTTTGGCAGGCGTTCTCTGAGCACCACTTGCACCAGGCGATGAATCGTCACAGTCTGGTTTCTCATATTGCGCTGGAGTAACGAATTCATCAGTGACGCCTTAATAACCGATTGGAACATAAAAGGATCGGCAGCCATTACTTCAAATGTCGGCCCCAGATGTACAGCTCCTTCATGAAAAAACGCTTCGGGGATGGCCTCAGACGAGAGAAAAGCGCACACCGTCAGCAACTCTGCTGCTTGCGCGTTACTTCTCTCCAACTGCTCGAATGCTAACGCGAAGGTCCTGGTCACCGACATTGGATGGTCGGTGTGGCCATCACGCTCGTCGAGGAGATACAGACGTGAGCATCTATAGAGCTGTAGGTAGTCAGAGAGACTGCAATGCGTGGCCTCAATATAGGAGCCAGCCTGATCAAGCGCCAGGGGCAATCCATCCATACCCACGACGATTTCTCGGGCAGTTGCCTCATCATTTACAGTAAAAGAACCAGGGGAGGCTGGCACATCGAGCAATCTGGCCCGACGAAGTAGGAGCTGCTTCCCTTCTTCTGGTGTCATTGGTCCCAGATCCAACACTCGCGACGAAATACCAAAGGCTTGCCTGCGAGATGTAAAGAGGAGAAAACTACGACGGGCAGCGGGCAAAAAACTTTTTACCAGGCCAATATCTTCGACATTATCGAAGATTAACAGCCATTGGTCATGGCAGTTGAGCCAGCGAATAACGGCAGCTACCACACGTTTCTGCTCCTGTTCATTCCTTTCAGGTAAACTAAGCACGTCGGCGATAGAAATAAAGCTGGAGAGAATACTTTCATGGCTCTGACTACCGACCCAAAAGATGGCAGAGTAATCGTTGGCGTACCGATAGGCGTACTCAATGACTACCTGTGTCTTGCCGATCCCTCCCAGGCCACTCAAAACACACGACTGACTGAAGGCAGCATTCTCCTCCTGATGAAGAATATCATGTAACTGACTCAATATCTCATCTCGACCTGTGAAGAAGGGGTTGCGCTGATATGGAACATTCCAGTGAGGTGAAAGCGCCGTCAAACTGGCCTCCAGCAAAAGCCGGGTCCCTTGCTCGTTCAGATCCAGAAGACGAGCCAATTCTAAGATCAATCCACGAGTCTCTGGTAAATAGGAACCCAGTTCCCATGAGGAAATAGTATTATAATGCACACCAAGTTGTTGGGCTAATTGCTTCTGAGTTAAGCGCTTGTGCTTGCGAACCGTTTTGAGGATCTCCCCGAAACTAGAGGGAAGAAGAACCTCATTATTCATATCTTTCTCCCATTCTTGAGACTCACGAAAAACCAGCGTGAAAACGAGTCAATGAGATAATAAGCAGATACTTGATTTTATGCACAGATGTGATATAATATGTTTCTCCTTTGTTTAAAGGATGGAAATATTCTTACATAAAAAATAGCAATACAGGAAGGAACGAATTCCATGAGAAAGAGATTTGCTGCATTTTTCACAATCTTGTTCCTTTTGGCAACACTGTTAACAGCTAGCTATTTAGAGAGCACATCAACTTACCACTTTACAGCCACTACAACGGTAGTAGCCGGGCATTTGGCAGATGCTCCTGGTGGCTCATGTTCAGAACTGTGTGGTGGCTAGAGGTTCACCAGGGGCGGATTGATTTTATATCTACATACGCTGTAATAGCTGATCCCGTCTAGCAAAGAGCCGTGAATGCACGGCTCTTTTTCTTTTCTCTATTCAATACTTGAAACCTTAATAAATAGATATAACGATTGTATCTGCAACGAAGACATGATCTGCCTCTAATTGATATTATAAACCGTCAGGAAGATCTTGCGTCAAGAAAACCCGTGGTAAAATTCACAGCGAAATTGTGAATGCTACACTGTAAACTTGCTTTTGAACATTCTCAAAAGGAGGGAGGGGTAGCATTCTCTCACGCATGAACGCGCTGGGACTTCCACAATAAAAGCATGAAGCAAACACATCTTATTCTCTTACGCCAGGAACGGGAACTGCGAGGCTGGTCCCGAGCATATATAGCGGAACAGGTTGGGGTTGATGTCGCCACTGTGGGGCGTTGGGAGCGAGGAGAACGTTTGCCTCACTCCCATTATCGACAGAAACTATGTGTCCTCTTCGAGAAGAGTGCGCGTGATCTAGGTTTCGTCTCCGAAATATCGGAGACGTGTCATGACGTAACAGCCACTCTTGATCTTCACCCACAGATATCCTCAATCAATGAGAGGGACACAACGGACTCTCCAGCAATCAGGCAGCCTGTATCCACTTCTCAGCCAGGCGAAAATCATTTTCCAGCACTTGAAACATCTTCTACAGAAAGAGGGCCATCACTAAGCAAAGGGTCTATTCGGCTGGACCAGCAGAATCGTCAACGAATGCTCAGAAAGATGTACGCCTTCTGGGTCAATGGGGTGTTGGAACAATCCTTGCATGATGCAAACCTTATCGTTCTGGGACTTGAGGAACACCACAATGCTGTGACCAATCCCTGGACGGTGACTTTACAACAACCTGAATTGGAACCTCGACCATTATCCCCTGATTTACATATTAGCCAGGTCTACGATGAGGTCTATGGTGAACTGCTCATTCTCGGCGAGCCAGGTTCTGGTAAAACCACCCTCTTACTGGAACTTGCTCGTATTCTGCTTGAACGAGCAATTCAGGAGGAGACACATCCCATTCCTGTGGTGTTCAACCTGGCATCCTGGGCGATAAAACGACAACCACTCAGCGATTGGTTGGTTGAGGAACTACATGACAAATATCAGGTGCCACGGAAGCTGGCGCTCACCTGGGTCCAGACGGAACAGATCCTCCCTCTACTCGATGGTCTGGATGAGGTGACAGTAGCTGCTCGCAGTACCTGTATCGATACTATTAATGCTTACCGTCAGGATCATGGCTTGCTACCTATGGTGGTCTGCTCTCGGCTCACAGACTACTTCGTACAGGATGCACGCCTATTTCTGCATCGTGCAGTCACGGCGCAACCTCTGAGTACCTGGCAGATTGAAGCCTATCTGATCAACTCCGGTGAGGAACTTGCCCCCTTGCGCCGTGCCTTACAAATGGATTCAACTTTGCAGGAACTGGCAAGTAATCCCTTAATGCTCAGCATACTGGCACGCACCTATCGAGATCATACAATTGCTGTACACCCCGAGTCACTTTCCCTGGAAGCCAGACGCCGTGAAGTGTTCGCAAACTATGTTGGGCGCATGCTCATACATCGAAAGAGTCGAAATTGCTATACGACAGAGCAAACCTTGCACTGGCTTACCTGGCTAGCTAAACAGTTGACGCAACAACAGCAAACTGAGTTCTACATTGAGAAAATGCAACCCAACTGGCTCGCGGATGCTCGAACCTTTCGCTGGTACTGTCGCTTGCTTATAGGTTTGCTCGTGGGGATACTTGGAGGATTAACAGGGATGATGGCTGATGTTCCACTCTATGAAGTGGCCCACAAGCAACTTTTCGTACTCTTCACCCACTTGGTAGTGTCGAATGCGCAGTGTGCCGACACCTTACCAGCGTTTGGTACCATTGCAGAAACTATTAGTTCCCTTCTCTCCTTACCCATCGTTGGACTTCTTTATGGAATAGGTTTCGGGTTGGCTGGCGGGTTGATAGGTGGATTGCTTGATTGTAGAGACTATCAGCTTCAGCCAACTGGGATACCTACTCGTCGGCCTAACAGATTCTACCAAAGCGGGTTAGCTTTGTTGCTAGGGATAGGCTGTGGCTCGATCTTTGTGCTGATCAATCTCCTCTGGATACCTTGCCCTCTTCCTCCTGGATTATATAACCAGGCCGCAGAAGAGCTGACTTATGGATTGGCCGGAGTGTTTCTAGGAGGGTTGATCGGAGTACTGACTAAGGATATGTTTGGTACAAGAAAAAGTCAAATCCAACCAGTTGAGGTACTCATCTGGACGAGAATCTCCGGTCTCCGACGCGTGATTTCATCGCTGCCAGGTGGAGTCCTGGGAATAATAGTGGGTGGTGGAACGGGTCTGATGAGTGAAGTTTATCTCAATTTCGCCTCATGGCAGAAACACCTGCTGATCAGCGCATTGATCGGCGCACTGCTCGGCTCGATCATAGGAGGAGAAATTGGAGGCTTCTCACAACACATGCTGGAGAAGGGCAAGCTTGTGAAGCCGAATGAAGGTATTCGCCGCTCAGCGCATAACGGGCTGCTCATTGGCCTCCCCATCGGCCTTACTCTTAGCGGTTTTGCCTTTGGTCTTGTTTTGTGGTCGAGTCCCGCTAACATTTCAGATGGACTATTGTGGGGCCTTCCCCTGGGTCTGATCGTTGCAGTGGTCCTCTTCCTCCTCAATGGAGGATATGCCTGTCTGCAACATATGGTATTGCGCTTCGTGTTGTGCTTCCAGGGATATATTCCCTGGAACTACACGCGCTTTCTAGATGAGGCAGCTGAGAGACTTCTGCTACGAAAGGTCGGTGGAGGCTACATCTTTATCCATCGCTTACTACTTGACTACTTCGCCTCAAATGTAACAAGCACCCGGGAGAAGCATTATGCTCCAAAGGTGTTCCATTCCCGAAGAAAAGAGATGAACCACGGTTACTATCAACCCGGCAAAAACAACGCGAAACATGAGGAGAAAAAAGAATAAACCCGGAATAAGTAGGAGCATTCGACGTAATTCCGGGCCGATTTAGGGACGAATTGGCAGCTTTTCGAGGGCAAAAAGAAATATGAGATTGACCCCATCAAACAGGATCAATCTCACAATTATCTAGTCAAGATGGCATATCTTTCTCCCTTTTGATCGGTTTTCAGTTCGCCTTCTCCAAGATGTTTGCCAAATGTCTTGCCATTGCCGGAGCCACGCTTCCCGCAGGGCAGAGGTCAGACTCGCTGACCCCCGGTAGCAAGCGTCCTGGTGATGAGATATGGTCCAGGATAGCGTGTATAATGGGGACAGACATTTGCCGACACAAAGCGTGATATTAAGGAGGACATATCTATGCAAATTCGTACAATTGGCAAGCCGTCAATTGACACTGTGCTCTCGCAAATAGTGGAACGGTACGAGGCGCAATTTCCAGGGCGCATACGGGCCTGCTATCTGACAGGCAGCTATGCCGAAGGCAACGCGGTTGAGTGGAGCGATATTGATGTGTATGTTCTCTTTAAAGATGCGTTTGTTTCGGAGGAGGAGGCTGCCCAGGCGGAGCAACTGGAGCACGCTTTAGCGCCCCTGACTCCTCTGCGTCTGGATCTCCATGCTGGGAGTGAGCAGTCTCAGGACAGCCTGCCAGGCTTTCTGAGAGCGGCGATCAAGAATACAAGCGTGCTCCTGTATGGCGAAGATACCAGGAAGCACATGAACCTGCCTACCAGGGAGGAATATACGCGAGATGCGACTGCAGTAGCGCTACAATTTCTTCTCTGGCTGCACCAGGTAGAGCACATCACCTATCCACTGACCTATCCTGATCCTGACGGAGCGTTTTTCGGTTACGACCAGCTACAGGTCTTGTCTGATTCGTCTGATCGAGCAAAAGCTCGTCCTGGCATACGCCTTCTGGTGGAGTCCGCCTGCCGCATTGGAACCGCGCTGCTCGCTTTCAAAACGGATCGCTATGTCTCGACAAAAAGGGAGAGCGTGCAGGCCTACCGCGAACTGATCAACGATGAATGGGCCTCTTTCCTGGAAGCCATGTTTGAGAGAGGCAAATTGTGCTGGAGTTATAACTTGCCAGAGAACGAAGAGGAACGCACTCAACTGCGGATGTTATGTGAACGCATGCTTCCTTTTGAAAATCATTATCTTCGTACTCATCGCGCCTATCTGCTTACCCAACGAGGCTCCAACAACGAGACAGCCAGGCTGCAGGGATCGAAGCAGGTCATGTGACAAAAAATACCCGATCGGTTTCGCAACCCAAACTTCAACCGGCATCAGAGCCTCCCCTTGACGCAATATGACTTTCGAGTCTATAATTTGACGTGGTAGTCTAAGTATTAGGCTTATGAGCTGTTGGTATATATTAATAGTATGAAGAAAAGGTATCCTGTCTCAAAGAGCGATCAGATTGTGGCTCCTCTGGTCCCTATGAATGGAGAGACCAACAGAGGCTTGCAAAGTAACTGGGAAGGATTTCACGATGCTTCAAACACTTTCGACCCTGGACGATGTTCAGAGCATGTATGACTGGTTTGAGCAGATGCGCGAAACGCAGCCCGTGTGGCGAGATGAGAAGAGTGGATGCTGGCATGTGTTTCGATATGACGATGTACGTACGGTGAGCACTGAGTATTCCACGTTCTCTTCAGAACGCAGGAGACCAGGCGGCTTTGCACGGACGACTGAGGGAAGCACAAATGGCCAGGTCCGTATGGGAAGAAGTCTTCTCACTATGGACCCGCCTGAGCATCGGCAGTATCGCAATCTAGTCTCCTACGCCTTTACTCCGCGAGCGATTGACCGATTAAGAGGCCGTGTCGCCGACATTACTCAGCACCTGCTCGACGAGGCTGGCGGGTCAGGTAAGATGGATTTCGCCACAGAGATCGCCTATCCTCTGCCCACCATAGTGATTGCGGAACTGCTGGGCGTCCCAACCAGTGATCGACCACTCTTTAAGCGTTGGGCCGACGTGCTGTTGAGCCGACAGTTGAGTGATGCTGAGTTTTTCCGACCGCAAAATGAGCAACGCGACCATCCAGAAATGCAGCGTATTTCACACACTTTCGAGGAAATGTCAGACTACTTTCGGCAGAGGCTTGAGGAGCGCAAGTGTACCCCTGGCGAAGATATGATGAGTGACTTGCTCAAAGCCTCGATCGATGGAGAGCATCTGAGCATGGAGGACACCATCAGCTTCTGCATCATTTTGTTGCTTGCTGGGCATGTCACCACGACGAATCTCCTCAGCCAGGCGATTCGCTGTTTTGATAAACACCCTCATGCGCTCGAACAGGTACGCAGGCAACCTGAAATGATGCCACAAGCCATTGAAGAGGTTCTGCGTTACGCTTCGCCGGTCTGGCGTCTCGTACGAACGACGAAAGAGGCAGCCACGATCGCAGGCGTCACCATTCCTAAGAATGAGATGGTATTTGCCTGGCTAGCCTCTGCCAACCGTGATGAACGCCAGTTCCCAGAGCCAGAACACTTTGATGTGACGCGCACCCCGAATCGGCATGTCGCGTTTGGACATGGCATTCATTTTTGTATCGGTGCGCCTCTCTCTCGCATGGAGGCAGCGGTCGCGTTGCCTATAATTCTCACACGATTGGCACACCTGCGTGTTGCTTATGAGGAGTCACCAGAGTTGTTCGAGGGACGGGCCTTGTTCGGCTTCAAGCGCCTCCCGATCACGTTCGAGAAAGAAGGGTAGCAACCCTGTACATTGAATGTTACCATACCTGACGTGCAGCGAGTTCGCTGCAACTGGTCTCCATTAACCTGTGTGTTCAGGCACCCGGGTATTGGACTTCGTAGCGGGCAAGGATGTTATCGGAGTCTTCCCATCTGCGGATTTCGAGCAGCCGAAGCGATGCGGGGGGCTTGCCTG
>JAICIM010000502.1 GCA_025928885.1 Ktedonobacteraceae bacterium
ACTGTATCGCGCCTGGGGCCACTTTTGGGGATGGTGAACAAGGCGCGATACAGTCGCGCAACTACGACACGAGCGAGAGGGATATCCTGCAATTGGATATCCCTCTCACTTCTTATTGGGCGGAGTTTAACGCTGTAAACACCCGCTCAGGGGTCATCGGGATATGCGTTACGCGTGCGCCCGTGGCGTCGGCAATTGCGTTGGCAACAGCTGCCGCAACAGGCACAACCGGTGGCTCACCCACGCCCTTTGCGCCAAATGGGCCAGAAGCTGAAGGAATCTCGACCAGAATCGGGGTGATATTGGGTACGTCCTGGCTATGAGGCAAGGCGTAATCCATCAACGTTGAGGTGAGCAACTGCCCATTCTCGTCGTAGGAGAAGCCCTCGAAGAGCGCCCAGCCAAGCCCCTGTGTCACGCCGCCATGAATCTGCCCCTCAACCTCGGCGGGATTGATCGCAAAGCCAATATCCTGAGCCGCGACATACTCCAGCACGCGCACTTCACCCGTCTCGGGATCGACCGCGACCTTCGCAATATGTGCGGCAAACATCGGCGAGCTGTTCTTAATCGCCACCTGCCCACGTCCATAGACGGGTGCATGCTGCCCACCAAAGCGCATGGAAGCCGCCGCAACTTGCGACAAAGGCACATTCTTGCCGGAAACGCCCTTGACATTGACATTGCCGTCTTTGATCTCAAGGTCTTCCGGCGAGGCTTCGAGCATATCGGCGGCAATGCTCAGGATTTGCTTGCGTGCATCCTGAGCCGCAGCCAGCACCGCCGGCCCCATTGAATACGTCGTTTTACTGCCACCGGTACCGCCGCTATAAGGCATGGTATCGGTGTTATCGTGCGACACATTCACCGATGAGACAGACAGGCCTAGCCCCTCGGCAGCAATCAGCGCCATCGAGGTGTCGGAGCCGGTCAGATCGACGGTTCCCAGCACAACCGTGATCGTGCCATCGGTCTCTAAGCGACAGGCCGCAGCCGTTGGCTCAGTACCGCCGGGCCAGCCTCCCGCCGCTACACCGATACCGATCTTCCAGCCTGCCAGCTCGGGTGGTGCCTCTTTCTGTTTCTCGCGCTCGGCCCAGAGCGGATGCTGCCGAAGCTTCTCAAGACACTCCACCAGCCCGATGCGTATCCAGTTGCGCCGGTCGATCGTGGGATCACCCTCTTTGAAGGCGTTGTGCAGGCGAAACTCGACCGCATCCATCCCCAGTTCCTGCGTCAGCTCGTTGACCGTTGATTCCAGAGCGAAGGTGGCCTGCGGCGCGTTCGGAGCGCGATAGGCTCCGGTACTCACCTTGTTGGTCAACACCTCGTAACAGCGGATATCGACGTTGGGGCAGCGATAGGTGCTTGCCATGATAAACCCGCCAAGAGCGGCTGCCGCGCCGGGATACGCGCCCGAGTCAAAGATCGCTTTTGCCTGCAAGGCCACCAGCGTGCCATCACGTTTCGCGCCCAGCTTGACGGTAATGACCGCCTGGGGAGCGGGATTACCCGCTAACAGATCTTCCTGGCGCGTATAAACCAGACGTACCGGCTTGCGCAGTTTATAGGCCAACGCACCGGCCAGCGGCTCATGCAAACCAAATTTGCCACCAAAGGCACCACCAATCGGCACCGACTCGACGCGGATCTGCCGTTCGGGAATGTTGATTGCCTTCGCAATATCAGCACGAACGCCAAATAATCCCTGCGTGCTGGGCCAAACCGTCAATTGATGCCCGGACGGGCTGGGAGCAACAGTGATCGACTGTGGCTCCATGTAGGACTGGTGGACGCTGCTGGTTCTGTAGGTGCGCTCCACCACCACCTCAGCTTCACGCCAGCCCGCCTCGATATCGCCCAGGCGCAAATGCGTGGTATCGCTGACGTTCTCCGAAAGATCCTCTTTCTGCTCCTCGTCCTGCGATCCATCCTCCGAAACGGCTGCATGAGCGCCGCCGCCCGCTATCTCAGATACCTCATCTTTGCTGCGGGTACGCGCGAGCGGTGCGCCGGGCTGCATTGCCTCTACCGGGTCGATGACGACAGAAAGCGGTTCGTAATCAACATCGACAGCAGCGGCACCATCCTCAGCGGCAGCCTCCGTCTCCCCAACCACCACAGCCACAGGATGCCCGCACCAGTAGACTTCGTTCTGCGCAAGCGGAGCTTGAGCGCGTGAAGAACTGTTCGCCAGCGCCATACCCAATGTCTTGCTCGTGAAGACGGCGACCACACCCGGAATCGCCTCAGCCGCCGTGCTGTCAATATTGACAATACGTGCGTGGGCATAGGGACTCAACACAAATCGGGCATGCAGCAGGCCGGGTAAAGCCAGATCTCCAGCGTAACGCGTACGGCCAGTCAATTTCTCGGGCGCGTCCTGGCGGAGCGTAGGTTTACCGACTGCAGCATGTGGCGTTGTTGGGTTTACTGTTTGTGTCATCGAAAAAGCGTCTCCATCAATGAAAAACAACGAAAGGTACGTGTACTTTTACATGAAACACGTATTAGCAGGAATGTGCAGTTGTTTTCCTGCCGACGGATAATCGTTTACCTCCATCAATATAGCCCCTCTTCCCAAAGAATACATATGCCGGGCGCATCAGAATATGAGAGAAGCTCGGGGCGGATGGCACGGGCATCGCATGAGGGAAAATAGAGCTACAAAGATCGCAGAACACTCTGCCGACCTTCCGCTAATGAGTGTACCACAAATGTCTAGCGCAATGAAAGTGGGGCAAATAGTGCGCAACCTACCTGCGTTTTTTTACATCACAGTTTGCCGGGATCGCCAATCAGATGAAAGGCTCCCCAGAAATAGGGGTGCAGGCGATGCGGGCTTCTAGAGGCACGGGTGATCGCCAGGAACGCCCGTTGCGCCCCCGATAAGGCGGCAATCTTGGGATATCCGCTCAGCAGGGCGCGGTAAAACATCTCCATCAGTTCGGCGCTACTGGCATCATCGACCTTCCATAACGTCAGCAACAGCGAGGCCGCACCCGCGTAGAGAAATCCACGTCCCAGCCCGATCACTTCATCGACGCCACCAATGACCGCACGCCCTGTTTCGCACGCACTCAAGGTGAGTAGCGTACACGAGGAGAGGTCGAGGTTAAAGACCTCAATGGCACTGAGAACGCGATCCGCCAGCTTGATATGGGAAAAGTTCGGTGCGTCGAGGCGGAAGAGGCCGTGCGCGGCAATATGCACGATGGGAGCCTGCGCCCCCTCCTTCCAGAGCAGCGCCGTGGTCGCCTCTTCATTGACCGCACACTGCGTCCCCAGCTGTTGCGCCACCTTAATGGCCTCCTGCACCGCAAAAGGTAAACGTCCACCATCCGACAACCCCATCACGAGCGCCTGTTGCAGCGGCACCCCTTTTGCCCGCATGCGCTCCGCACGCTGCCGACAAATATCCAGGATCGAGGCAGCGGGCAGATAGGAGATATAGAGCCGCTCGACCATAAAACGTTTCCCATCATACAGGCAATGAAAAGGAACATAGTGCAGCATGCCATACGGCACAATAATGAGGTGTTCGCAGGAGATCAGCGCCTGCTCCACCGGCTGTAGCAACAGCTGATAGAGCCGCTGCAACAGGCCCAACCCGTTTTCCAGAATGCCATCGAAATCCAGCGCTCGATCAGGTGAGTTCCCGGCCTGTGCCGCCACTTCGAGGTTGGCACGCCAGAGCGAGATCAAACGCTCCAGCTTTGCCGCCCCTCCTGGCACGTGCGCCACCTCGATATGATCCCTGGTCATTTGGAAAATATAAATATCCTGATCCGCAAGATAGTATTCCAGCATCAGCACGCGCGGCTCCAGCCGGGGTCGCAGCGATGTCACAATGCTATTGGTCCAGTCGGGACGCGCCCTGGCAACGACATCGCCAACCGTCCGCAGTTGCATTTGCTCCAATAGCTGTTCGATGCGCCGCTCGCGCTTATGCATCTCCTTCTGCGCTTTCACCGGCCCGATCGCCCGAATGCGCATAATCGCAGTGTCGCTGAGATTGGCCTCGTTCTCCGTTTCGTACACGATCGAGCTGAACCATGCCTGCTCCTCGCGCAGGTGAGCCAGATTCTCCAAAAAGCTTTCGTCCACCATGTCGTTGGCACGCACACGAATATCGATGTTATTGCGCAGATAATCGCCCAGCACACGCGATTTGGCCTTCTCGACATAAATCAGCGCCTGATCGATCAGGCCACGGCGCAGGGCTAGCAGCATCGCCCGTTGATAAATCCCGCCCTTGTCTTCGAGAAAGCTCGTGCGCTCATCGAGCACCAGACGGCTCTGCACATCATCAATGCCGCGCATCGCTCGTTCATAATACGCCGCCGCCTCGTCGAGCTTGTCAGCCTGCTCACAGAGCTGGCCCAGCAGGTCATAACAGGCATATTGCAGATCAAGCAGTTCCTGGCCCTGCGCGATATCCAGCGCCTGCTCGCAGAGATAATGGGCCGTGCGGCTGTCCTGCATGATCTGGGCGAGCCGAGCCTGCAACAGTGTGGCGCGAGCCAGATTGGGGAGGTCCTCCTGATCGGCAAAGACATCGGCAACGTGCTGCGCTTCTCGTTTACTTGCCCCCCACTGCTGATCGGCAAAATAGAGGTCTGCCCGCCGCAGCCGTGCCAGCGCTGCCAGGCGCACAAAGCCGCCTGCAATGAGCAGATCGCTCGCCTCCTGCAACAACTCGTCGGCCTCCTCAAATCTGCGCTCCATCGTGGTGGCGGTGGCCTGATGCATCAACGCACGCGCCAGACTATCGCCCTGCCCCGGTACACTGCGAAAAAACGTCACGGCCTCCTCTGCCAGATCGTAGGCGTCGCGCGTGCGATTGAGCCGCGTCAGGCAGAGACACATTTGCAAAGCCACCTCCGCCGATGCGGTGAACATGTCGTGCTTATGAAAATGGCTGCGACTCTGGTTATAGAGTAGCAGGGCCTTGCTGTAGTGTCCCTGGGCGGCGTAAATATCGGCGATATTCAGCTCTTCGCGAGCCATCGAAATTCCTTCGCGCTCTCCATGCTCGGCAAAGGTCGCGCGGGCCTGCTCGTGCAGCGCCACCGCCTCGCGGAAGCGGCCCATCGCCGCCAGAGTTAGCGCTTTGTTGGCACGGGCGCGGGCAATGTTGACATCGACCTCCTCGCCGTGCAATTGATAGGTCTCGATGGCGCGATCGAAGAGGCGCAGCGCGGCATCGTACTCTCCGCGCTCAAAATGGACAATAGCGGCGCTAGCATCCATCTGGCCGGCCCGCTGCAACTTGTCGTGGCGTATAAAAATCTCACGCGCCGC
>JAICIM010000711.1 GCA_025928885.1 Ktedonobacteraceae bacterium
CGGATCTTTCAGCGCCACCTCCAGTTGACGCTGATTTGCCCCTGAGATATGTCCGGGAGCCGCACTGATATCAACCAGTGCGCCATTTTGCACCACATAAATATGGGCGCTGCTCAATGGACTGATCGGTGAATTAAAGTCAATGTGAACGACCTTTGGTACGGCATAGATCGTTGAGCCATCGATAGGATCGGAGCCGATGACGAAGGCGTGTGCCGATGCCGTCGGAGGCCGCACCACAAGGATCGCCATCACCGATACCAGGATGGCTAAGAAGAGTGCTCGTATGAGAATGAATGCCTGTCGCTTTTGCATGTTCTCTCGCTATATATGAAAGTGGGCGTACCCATCGGATTCGCTATGAGATTTCGCTGGATAAAAAGGGAGAAAGACTCCCTTCCTATTATAGACCTGTTGTATTGAGATATCCAGGAGATTGTACACCAGAAAAAAAGCAGATCTCAAGATGCGTAGTGGCTTGCTTGCCAGTTCGTGGAGAATGGGACTCCTGATTATGGCACCACTCCCCTTTCCTCGTTATAATATTTAATAACTTGCTGCTTTATACGATAACAAGAAAATGAGTTAAAAATCTATGAAAAAAAATAATTGGTGGGGACGGTCCTGGCCGCGCATACTTTTATGGTCGCATGTCATCAGCGTGGTTGGTTTTTACTTCATAAATTGGCGGCGCACGACTCCCCGTGAAGATGATGTCGTGCAGGTGTTGGGCGCAAAGAGAGCCGCTCAACCGGCCAGCACAACAAAAGACGAGAGGCCGCTGGTATCGATCATTGTGCCGGCCCGCGATGAGGAGCGCAATATCCGGCGCTGCGTGACCTCTCTTCTCGAACAGGATTACGAGCGTTTTGAGGTGATTGTGGTCGATGATGGCTCGACCGATCAAACGGGAGCGATCCTCGATGAAATCGCCGCCACGCATCCGCGCGGGAGCCGCCTGTGGACGTTGCGCCTGCGTGATCTGCCTGTGGGTTGGGCGGGCAAGCCGCACGCAATTCATATGGGGACGCAGGAGGCGAACGGCACCTGGCTGCTGTTTACTGATGCCGATACCTGGCACGCGCCCAATGCCCTGCGCTCAGCTCTGACCCAGGCGCTGGAGGAGCAGGCGGACCTCTTTACATTGGGATCGACGCAGGAGTTGCCGGATTTCTGGAATAAAACGTTGATGCCGGTGGCCTTTATGGGTATCAGCATGCTCTATCCCCCTCGACTGGTGAATGATCCAGAGAGTCCCGTCGCTGTTGCAAACGGTCAGTATATCCTGATTCGGCGCAAGGTCTATGAGATGATTGGCGGCTATGCCCGCCGCGATTTGCGCTATACTCTGCTGGATGACCGCGACCTGGCCCGTGTGGTGAAAGAGAACGGTTTCAAGCTGCGTTTCGTCGATGGTCGTGGCCTGTTGCACGTACAGATGTATCACGGCCTTGACGAGATCTGGCGCGGCTGGCGCAAAAATGCTTACCTGGGCAATCGTGGCGGCATCCCCTTCTATCTGCTCCAATTGCTTGGCTTGCCGATGATCTCGCTCGTGCCATTTCTCTTGCCGCTCTTTGCCTGGGTGACCCGCAAGTTGTGGCCTGCCGGAGGGATCGGCTCTGAGGAAGCGAGCATTGCGATGGGGCTGGAGGTCTCCTCGTTGCTGGCCTATCGCAGCTGGCTCAACAAGCAGATTGATGTTCCCTGGTACTATGCCCTGACCCAGCCATTGGCGGCGCTGATCTTCGATGGCATCCTGGGACAATCGATCTGGCGCGTCCTGACTCGTCAGGGCGTCGATTGGCGCGGTCGAGCCTATCATAACGAGAAGGAAGAGTTCCTCGTCAACAATCAGGCAAAATAAATAGGGAGAGCAGGCACTCTCCCTTGATCTTATTGCAAACACCGATCCATGCCGCTCTCGTCGCCGAAGCAATGGCCCCCGTTCGTCAGGATGACGACTTTTTTGATGGTGGAGAATTGTTTCAGCGTCATCTCTATTTCGGTAGAGATACGAGCGTCGGTCCCTATGCCACCCGAAGTGAGTGTGCGACAAAACTTGATCGTGGCCGTTCCCGGCTCGTCCGTCGTCCCCTTTTTGTCTAAGGCCAGGGTGAAGTCAGCGCCAGAGCAGGATGAGGGGCCGCTGAGCGCTTTGTGCAGCTCGGAATAGTATCCCGCGTTCTGTTCGCTGCCGGTTGGCCCGGCGATCAATTGTTGGATGGCGTAGGTTGCGACTGCGGGGGTGGGAGCGTCGCGCGTAACGGGATAGACGGCCCGGAAGTTGTGCTCCGAGTCCGGCGATTTTGAAAAGTATATTTTGACAGTAGCATGATTGGTCGTCGTTGTCGCGGTTGTCGCAGCAGCGGTGGGAGCTGTTGGAGTGGCCGTTGGAGCCGTATTCGTGGTTGTGCTGGTGCTACCGGCAGGCGGGTTGGAGGAGGTGTCGGAGCCACAGGCAGCAAGCAGCAGTGCCAGAATAAGCATGGAGGAGGACACGATAAAAGTTTTACGAGCGAAAAAGTGAATATACATAGTATTCTGCCGGTTTTTCATGACAACACTGTCCTTTCTTCTTAACCTCCCAACACAAAGAAACACCTCTATATATATTATCGTTTTGTTGCCTGGAGAGTTGCACTTTGGATAAGAGCGAATTGTACGTGTGATTGCTCTGTGCCATCTCTCTCTTCTAAAGAAAACTCTGATAATAAAAAATTTTGCGTCTCATATATATTTTATCTGTGCTTGAGAAATAGATGATCTGCAACATGTATTTTCCACCATCTCGCTAGGTTTCTCTTCATGTATGCTTGCTTTATATAGAGATATTCTACGTATATTCTCTCCATCCCTGATGAGCGGCTTTCGGCGCTTGAGAAGTTTCGATTTTGCCGGGCGTATATATTCAATATCAGAGTTGATTGCAGTTCTGTGGCTTTTTTGAGGATATCTTCACTACAGAACGCTGTATGAAATATCCATGCTGTGCGGAGTTCATCATTGGAAGAGACAAGGAGGAATTATACATGCAGTCTCGTACTCATCGGATGCGCAAAATGTTATCTATCTTTCCTGGCCTTTTGTGCGCATTGGCTCTGTTGCTCTCCGCGTGTGGTGGAGGTGGAAACCAGCAGGCGCAGAGTTCCACGACGAAAGCGCC
>JAICIM010000404.1 GCA_025928885.1 Ktedonobacteraceae bacterium
CGAAAGTCGGCAACACCTGAAGCCGCCAGGCTAACTCGCAAGAGAGGCAGGCGTCGAGGGTGGGGTCGGTGATTGGGGTGAAGTCGTAACAAGGTAGCCGTACCGGAAGGTGCGGCTGGATCACCTCCTTTCTAGGGAGCAGTAGTTGACAGGATGAAGCCGATGAGGTATAATCCGCAACAAGTCAACTCACTCTCAGGTCGATACTCACTTTCGGGTGAGTACCCTGTTCCAAGCTTATCTAACTGATAGGCCATGTTAGTCCTTACCACTCTTGAGTTGTCCGTCACTCAAGAAGCTTTCACTCACGGGCTTTTAGCTCAGGTGGTTAGAGCGCAGTCCTGATAAGACTGAGGTCCCTGGTTCGAGTCCAGGAAGGCCCATTCTCCTTTCACGAGGGGACGTAGCTTAGTTGGAAGAGCGCCGCCTTTGCACGGCGGAGGTCAGGGGTTCGAATCCCCTCGTCTCCATCAGGAGAAACTTGACCCGCTTGTATATGCAGGTGGGATGGTGATTATAGCGGAAGGGAAACACCCGTTCCCATCCCGAACACGGAAGTTAAGCCTTCCAGCTCCTACGATACTGTGTGGGCAACTGCATGGGAAAATTGGACATTGCCATTCCACCCGCCTGTATGGGCGGGTTTTTTTTGCCAACCTACACCTCCTCAAAAATATTTTCCACTGCCCTAAACGATGCTCGTTTGTTGTTATATTTCTACATCATGGTAAAATGATTTAAGATAGATTTTTAGATGGAGGGTGCAATTCCTTTTCGGAAGTGTGCTTTCTTCTAGTTCTACCGGTCTAAACCTGCAAGCTGATATATCTACTTCTGGCTTAAATAACACGATGCATAGAAGTAACGGCTAAAATTTGATGAAAAAGGATGGATTTGATGGGCAGAAGATATAAACAACCTCCAATAATCGAGGCTATCAGCGAGTTTCAATTTGAGCCGGAAGCTTCCTGGGACCTTACCATTCCCGGTCTCATCTATGAGAAGCTACAAAAGACGTTTCCCGAACGTAACCAGGTAACACAGATAAACACAGCTATTGCAGGTGGGGTTGGGTCAGTACATGTTGATACTGTGCCGCTTATGCAATTTATACGTGAGGATAAAAGCTCTCTTGTCCAGATAGGCCAAAACCTCTTAACCATTAATCAATTAAAGCCTTATACCTCCTGGCAAGACTTCTTACCGCTAATAGAAGAAGGTCTTCGGGCGTACAAAGCAGTAGTACATCTAAGACAACTTTCTGGCATTGCCTTACGCTATATCAACCGTATCGAGTTTGAACAAGAAATCGAACTGGAAGATTACTTTCACTTTCGGCCCTTTCTTGGGCCGGGATTACCGCAGAACCTGAGTGCATTTCTCATCGGGGTTGTGGTGCCAGATAAAGATGCAAAAAATAGCACAAGCATCCAGTTAGGGAGCGCTGATGCAATAGCTCTTAATCATAAAGCTATGCTATTAGATATTCATCATTCTCATGCTAGCCCTAATGAACTGACATTGGAAGATATTCCTGGGTGGATCGAGACTGCCCATAAGAAAATTGAGGATATTTTTGAGGCTTGTATTACGGATCGACTAAGACAACAATTTGAGGAAATATAAGAAGCTATGACATCAATCTTTACATGTTCACATCTTGCCTCATCGGCTTCGCAACAAGCCTTGAATTATAGATACCTGCAAGAACAGTCATTTACACTGGAAAGATCATCCCCTGTTGCATCTCAACAACTTGATGAGATCAAGCCAGATCTTTTGAGGTTTTTTTTCTCAAGCTGGACATTCTTAAAAGCTGGTGCAATATGTTCAAATAGTATATTGAGTTCTGTAAAGGATCTACAGAATATTCGAGATCGGAAAATATATTTAGAAGAAACATCGACAGTTTTGGCGATCGATGCCTTGCTTCAATATATTTCATCGATATATTCTTTGCGCAACTCACGAAAAGTCCTGTGCTTCCTTCAGGAGAATCAATTTTTAATTTCGTTATTGATAGAGGCACGGGGTTATATCGCAAAATACTTTCCTGGCTCAATGGTTATTCTGGAACTTGAAACTGATCCTGACGAACCACATAGTCAACAGTTAGTTGCTGCTATTGTAACTAACTCCTCAACAGATGAAGCACATCAAGCACTCAAGCAACTCGATGAAGATTGGTGGTTACATACTTTGGAGCGAACGCAGATGAAACTTTGTATTACGGTGGAGTTTGGATGAGTTTTGATTGGACTGATTACCTTGATCTAGCTCGTAACCTGGCTCGATCAAGCAGCATTCATTCGAGTGGTGAGGCAGAAATGCGTGCAGCTATAAGCAGAGCCTATTATGCTGCGTTCTGCAAGTCGAGAAATTTCTTACGGGATGTTGATCATGACCTGCTTTCATCGAGTGCAAGCATACATCAGGAAGTCCAGCATAAGTTTATTTCCAGCCGAAATATCATAAGAAAAAGCATAGGGTTGAATTTATCTCGCCTGCGCAGGCTAAGAAATGCGGCAGATTATGATGATCGATGTATCAGCCTTTCAAAAAACACGATGTTTGCTTTGAATATTGCAGAGAGTATCATTTCAGATCTCAAGAAGTTGTAAGGTATTGTATTATTAGGTTTGAAAAACTAAAAGAAATTTGCTTTCCGCCGGTATTTGCTGAGCAATAAAAACCTCTAGCGCATTGTTGCTAGAGGTTTGATTGTATAGATACTCTACAAACGAGCCATCGATGCTGTCAGGTACGGCTTATCCATTGCGGATCTTCGCATACGCCAACCGCAGCCCTTCCAGCGGTAAATATTGGTTGACGTACTGAATCTCAGGGATCAGGGGGGCCATCAATTGGGCGAGGCCGCCGTGCGCGATGATCTTTACCTCGCTGTTCTCCGTCACACCCGGTATCTCCTGACGCAACCGGGTAATTAAGCCCTGCACCAGTCCCACATGCCCGTAGATGATGCCTGATTGCATGTTCTCGATGGTGTTTTTCCCTAATGCTGCTCGTGGCGGCGTCATATCAACGCGATAGAGGCGTGATGCGGCACTGCTCAACGCTTCGGCAGAGATCACCAGCCCGGGCGCGATGGCTCCTCCCAGAAAGTCTCCTGTTTCTGAAACAACATCGAACGTTGTGGCGGTGCTGAAGGCGATGATGATCGCGGGGCCGCCATAGAGTTGATGCGCGGCCAGCGAGGTGACGATGCGATCGGAACCCAGCTCCCAGGGGTTATCGACCAGCAGCCCAACGCCCAGGTCGAGATCGTGCGTGATGACCAGCGCTTCCTTCGCGCAGTAGCGGAGCGCGAGATCCTGAAAAACAGGGGTTAATGGTGGCACGACGCTCGACAGGATAATATCGTCGATGGCGGAAAAATTGAAGCCCGCATGGCACATCAGATCGTGCAGCACCATTGCATATTCATCAGTGGTCCGCTGCCGCGCCGTCGAGACAACCCAGTGGTGCTTCATTGTCACACTATTATAGAGACCAAATTTGATATTTGTATTGCTGATATCAATAGCCAGTAACATAGCTGCTCTGCGCTCTACTTTCTCCTCGGATCATGCATTGATCCCCGTATAGTATTGAAATTAGACCAACTGCTGCACCGCAGTGGCATACTGTTTTAATACGGCGGCGATGGTAAAAGGGTCTCCATAAGCAGAATCGGTGACAACCGTTACTTCGCTGTCGTCTCGCGTATCTACAAACGCCAATGTGGTCGGGGTGCGCATGCGTTTGCGCCGCGTTTTCATGCCGGAGGGCGAAAAGGCCCGTCCCAGGAAGTGATTGACCATATTTTCGCTGGACGATGGCATGCGTGCGATATCGCCCTCTTCGGGGTTCTGCTCGGGAGGTGGCGCACCACGAGCCGTTACATGCCGTATATTGACCAGCGGAACGTGAATAATTTTGTCGCCCTCTTGTTTAACAAAATCTTCAGGTGTAATGACGATCAGACGCTTCTCCCTGGTGCGCAGGCGGCGAAGATCGCTGATAAACGTCCATGCGCTACCCAGCCCAACGAAAAGCAGGATACCGAGCAAGATCGTGGTGACGACCGCTGGCAAGGCTCCGCGCTCATAGTTGTAGGGAACAACGATTGACGATACAAACGCAAATAAGCCTAAGCCGATTATCACGCCGCAGACCCATCCGATTAGACCAACGATGATTTTGTCGCGCAGTAACGGAAACACGACCCAGCCGTGTGGCAAGCCTGTCTCGGCTTTCGCCTGTGAAAGTATCTCCTCTGCAATCATGTGAAACTCCTTATGCCGCCAACGTGGAAGGATTTCCTCTATTATTTGCTCCATTATACCAGACCCGGCGATGCAACGGCACGTAGCAATAGAAAGAACATCGCAGATACGGTATAATAGGGACGTGACAAGTGACCAGAACAGATGTACGAAAACTCTTCTAGCAGAGCCAGGGATGATTCATGGATAATCGTATACGTGCAACGGCGGAGGCCGCAGCTCACCGGCTGCTTCTTAGCTTTCAAACAGAACACCCGGAATGGGATCAGCCAGCAACAGCCCTTGATGAACTGGCAGGCTGGCTTGGACTTCAGATCGAGACCTTTCATCCCGCCGACTATCCAGACGGGACATACGGCTTTATGGACCCGGACGAAGAGGAAAACCTCATCTGGCTTTGCCGCGATCTGCCCGAAACGCTGCGCCGCTTCACGCTCGCTCATGAGATAGGACATGCGGTTCTGCATTGTCGCGGTAGTGAGCGCATTCAAACCCTGCTGGGCGACCTGTACGACACGATTGTTGCTCAGGACGAACAACATCATCTGCCTGACCCTTCGCGGCAAGATCCATGCCACGATGCGGATGTGCAGGAAGATATGAGCGGCCTGCTCGATCAGGAGCAGTTTCAGGAGGCTCTGGGTATTGGCGAAAACTACGATCCCCGCAGTCAGCGCGAACTGGCCGCCAACTTCTTCGCTGCCGAACTCCTGATCCCCCTCGAACGTGTGCGCACCCTCTATCTAAGCGAGCATATATCCGCCCACACCCTGGCGGCCACCTTCGTCGTTTCACATGCCGCCATGCTCAATCGTCTCGCCGGTTTGCTCAAAGAGGGAAGAGGGCGTGTTTCCGAACCAGAGAGCGCTCCTGTGGCGGAAACGCTAGTGGAGAGTGCTCCTCAACCTGAACAGCCAGCAAAAAAACGCTATGATGAGTTCCAGCAGGCAGCTATCGAAGCTCCTACACCAGCTTTGATCGTTGCTGGTCCAGGCAGCGGCAAAACAAGCACGCTGATAGGCCGCGTGGACTACTTGATTCGCACATCGGGCATCCCCTCGCAGCAGATCCTTGCTCTCACGTTTTCGCGTAAGGCAGCCCAGGAGATGGAAGAGCGCCTGCAAAAGCTGTTGACCGACGCCTATGTGTTGCCAAAGGTCAGTACCT
Organism: Ktedonobacteraceae bacterium; assembly: GCA_025928885.1. Taxonomy (GTDB): domain Bacteria; phylum Chloroflexota; class Ktedonobacteria; order Ktedonobacterales; family Ktedonobacteraceae; genus JAICIM01. The sequence goes on from JAICIM010000404.1 coordinate 5,454, forward strand.
TTCACGCCTTTTGCGCCGACTTGTTACGTCATCATGGTACGCTGGTCGGGTTGCGCGACAACTTTACGTTGATCGACGAAGCAGAAGGTTACTTCTTATTGCGGCAACAAGCAAGCAAAATACGCTTGCGCCACTATCTCAAGCTGCATTCGCCCGCCTATTATTTCCCGGAGATGCTCAAAGCCATTTCGCGTGCGAAAGACGAACTGATCTCGCCCACTGCCTATGCGCAACTGGCACAGCAGATGCGTGAGAGGGCCAGCGATCAGGAGGCGTTGGAGGAAGCGGAGAAGGCGCTGGAGGTGGCCCACATCTATGCGCTGTATCATGAAGCGCTGATGCAGCGGGGCGATACCGATTTTGGTGGCCTGCTGGCCCTGGCAATCCAGTTGTTGCAGGAGCATCCAGAGGTGTTGCGCGAACAGCAGCAAAAATATCAGCAGATCCTTGTCGATGAGTTTCAGGATGTGAACAGGGCTAGCGGCGTGTTGTTGCGGGTGCTGGCGGGCGAAGAGCGGCGCGTCTGGGTGGTCGGTGACTCGAATCAGGCGATCTATGGGTTTCGGGGAGCTTCGCCGGCCAATATCAGCCAGTTCGAGAGCGATTTTCCCGGAGCCGTTGTGCTGCCACTCAGCCGCAACTACCGTTCGCGTCCCGATCTTGTTGCGATTGCCGAATCGTTTCGCTGTGTGCAACTGGAGCTGGGACAGGAGCCGGGCAAAAATCAGCCCGTGCGCCTGACGCCGCCCGAAACGAGCGTGACGCTGGCACAGGCAAGCGATCAGAGCAGCGAACTGGCAGGCGTTGTGCAGGATATTCGTTACAAACGCAGCCAGGGATATGCGTATCGCGATATGGCTGTGTTGTGTCGAACGCGGGCGCAGGCGCAAAAGGTCACAAATGCGCTGGCCGCCGAGAGGTTGCCCGTGATCGAGCGTGGCGGCATGCTTGAGCAGGAGCATACCAGAGATGTGCTTTCTATCCTGCTGCTGCTCACCAATTCCAGCGGTATGGGCCTGTTGCGGGCAGTTCGTCAGCGCGAACATTTGCTGAGCCAGGATGATATCGAGGCGCTGTTGCAGTCTGCTCACACACAACATATCTCTCCCAGAATGTTGATCTTCAACGC
>JAICIM010000433.1 GCA_025928885.1 Ktedonobacteraceae bacterium
CGATTGTTTTTATCATTTTTATTCGTTTGACTGCATCATAACAGACAGGTAGAATAAAGACAAGCTTAGTATAGAAGCGAAAGAAAAGCAATAGCCAGGGATACATTTCTTTTTATCTGAGAAGGAGTATTTACGATGACCACGAATCGCAGCACATTGATTACGACGTTAGAGCAGACTCATCCCACACTCGTGCGCCTGACGGCAGCGTTAAGTGATGAGGCGCTGGATTATCAGCAGGATGCAGATGAATGGACGATCCGCGAGATTCTGGCCCATCTGGTTGATGACGAAATGTTTATCATGCGCACACGATTGGAGCGCATCATTAAAGAGGACGCGCCTGCACTTGCCCCGCATGACGAGAAGCACTGGTACAGTCAACGCAACAAGGGGCGGGATCAGGTGAGCGAGCTGCTGCACGATTTCGCCATTCAACGGGCCGCCAGCCTGAACATCCTGACCTTCTTACGCGACAGCGAATGGATGCGGCAGGCATATCATCCCGAATACGATCACTTCACGGCTGAAGAGTGGGTAGGCCACTGGGTTACCCATGATACGGTACACATTGCCCAGATCGAGCGCCTTATAGCAAGCTGGCAAGCTGGCAAGCAACAGTAGCATAATACCGTTTACTTACTTTCTAGTAGGCGAATAGTGAAAATTGGTAAGAAACAGTCCAGGGGCTAGCGCATTGGTGCAGAACAGTATATGCTTACGAAAGATGTTACCAATCGATCGACATATAATAATCTAGTACCAGGATAAGTGATGAGTACCGAGAAGCAGAAAGAAAATAGCTATGTGCTGCCCACAGAAAGCGCCGCTGAGATGGCCCGCCTGATCAACCAGGATCAGGCAGTGACCGAGGCGATGGGCGGGCTGTTTCCTACCAATTTAGACTTAACCGGTGTACGCCGTGTACTCGATGTTGCCTGTGGTCCGGGTGGATGGACACGCGAGGTGGCATCTCAATTTCCCGATGTTGAAGTGACAGGCGTCGATATTAGCCGGACAATGGTTGACTACGCCAACGCCTATGCAAAGGTGCAAAAGTTAGACAACATCCGCTTCTCCGTCATGGATGCGACAAAGACGCTTCAATTCCCCGATGCCAGCTTTGATCTTGTCAACGCTCGCTTTATGGCTGGTTTTCTTCACAAAGAATGGTGGCCGCAGATCGTGCAGGAGTTTGCACGGGTAACGCGTCCAGGCGGTTTTATCGTATTGACCGAATGCGATGTATGGGGCAACACCAATAGCGAACATTTTGAGATTGAGAAAACGCGCTCACTCAAAGCCATAGCGAAAGCGGGCCTGTCGCAGCATCCCCTCGGCCTGAATCTGGGAGCTACACCATTGCTGGCACAACATCTGCGCGAGGCTGGCTGCCACGATATTCAGCAGCAACCACATTTGCTGGATTATTCGGCAGGGACCCCTGCCTATCCCGCGATGCTTGAAAACTTTCGCGTCAGCATGGTTCTGGCCCAACCGTTTTACCGCAAAGTACTGCAAGTCAGTCAGGACGAACTGGACGCGGACTACAATGCCGTGATGGCGGAGATGATGAGTCCAGACTTCCGCGCACACTGGTATTTCCTGACAGCATGGGGCATAAAAGGCTAAGATCGCCAAGCCAGGAAGTAGCATCTTCAATAGATAAATATAAATCTTAATCTTACAGGCGCAAACGCTGCTTCAAAAGATACTACTTGTATAGACGACAAAGGACTATTTGTTGTATACTAAAGCGTATCTTTTGGCAGTGCATGCTGATTCTGCGCAATTTTCCGCGATAAAAAGCTAGAGGCAAAAATATTTATATAGTACACTCGCACAGAAATAGAATATTTGCATGGAGAAGATGATGAGTGTTTTCGTCGATCGGGATCGTGAACTGCAATTAATCGATGCCTCATTTCATACGCTGTTAGACAAGAATAGGTTGCTACGCAATCCTATTCTTGAATTTTATGGGGTAAGTGGCATTGGCAAAACGCTCCTTCTGGAACAGATAAGGAAACGCAGCCGCGATAAAAAGCTCCCCTCTATCTGGGTGAATCTTACAGGCAAGGCAGGAGCGTTTCAGCATCAGATTGTTGATCAGGCCAACGATTATTTACAAAAAAGCGGTCTGCAACGTGAACAATCGGCGATCGGTGCTATCAAAGTTCTCCTCAAGCAAGGGCCGGTTGTCCTGTTACTTGATGTAGTGGAAGAAATAAGCGACGATCAGGTAGAAGAAATAGAAGTATTGTTGCGTGATCTCATTGATGATGAGAAGCTTTTTGTGGTGTTGGCGAGCAAGACGATGATCGGATTTGAGAAGGAGCGTTCTGTTTCACGAAAGTTACAATGGCATCATTTACAGGCGTTCGATCGCACTAATTGCGAGAAATATCTGGATGAGTGGACGCAGGAGATCAATGAGCCAGAGATAGATCCAGAGCTGCGTTCCATCGTATTTCACTGGACGCGGGGATATCCGCTGGCCATGAATGTGATGGTAGAGGCGATCAAGGATGGACATGATCCGCGCACCGAGGAAGGAAAGCGACAAATCGTCGAGCTATTAAAAGAGCGAGTGATCAACCAGGAAATTTTGAAAGGAATAGCAGGCGACAGGAAGACAACATATTTTACGCTACTGCGCCTGCTCTCCGTCCCCCGCCGCTCCAATACCATGCTTATGGAAGAGCTGATCACATATTTTGCACCACAGTATAAGCGAGGAAGCAGCCTTGCTTATTTCAGTTTACCAACCGAGCTGCACGAAACCACCCATGTCTTCTCATGGAATCTAGAACGGTTTGGCTTTGCCGTAGAGACGCCAGTTCGGAACCTCTTTCTCCTGCTCTACGAGCAGACGCAACCCCAGGAATATTTTGCCGTCCATACCTTTCTGGCCAACTTCAATCACCAACTGGCCCAGAACGTGACCGGGCAGGATAGCGTTCGCTATGAACGCGAATATTTATATCATCTCGCAAATAATCCGTCTCTAGAGCATCAGCAGCAAAAAGTGATGGCAGCGGTAGCAAGCATGCTCAAAGAGTCACCCGAGTTTCTTCAACCATTTTTTGAAGAGTTTGCGCAGGACCAGGAGTTAAAAGAAGAATTAGGACCATATCTTCCAGCGATCGAACAGGCTATACAGGAACGTGCCACGCAGATTAAAGGCGATGAATAGGGAGATAAAGGGAATGGAAACACAAGAAAAAAGTAGCAATTTTATTGGTCGCAAGCAAGAGACAGAACTTTTTACTCAATGGCTACAGCAGCCTGATGCTCCCTGGATTCTCTATTTCCACGATAAAACACAGAACCCGGAGAAAAAGGGCGGCATAGGAAAAACCTGGCTATTGCGGCAATGCGCAAAAGCGGCAAGCAAACATGCCAATATCGGGGTGCTCATGATCGATTTTTTTAGCGTAGACAATAGAGATCGACTGTTTCTGGCAGAAAAAATCGTCCTGGCATTCCACGATTTGTATCCGCGCTGGGACTATCCCGCATTTGCCCGTATCCGTGAACAATATTACTCAAAAAAAATGGAAAGTGCTCAGGGAAGCGTGAGCGGCGATATCGCAGAGGATGAGACAACGTTTACAGCGATTGCAGCCGCGCTGGTAGAGGACATGCAGCGGCTCGAACCGCTCTTAGCAGAGGAGCAGAAAACGCTACTGGTGATTTTTGATACCTTTGAAGTGATTGAGGATAATCCGATTATCGCAGTTTTGCGCCGCTCCCAAACGTTTCCTGATACCTATAGCTCCTCTCATATGAAAATCCTGATGGCAGGGCGCAACAGACTGAACTGGAACCATCCCAACTGGCGAGGCCGCCAGCAAGAGGTTCAGAGCGTAGCGCTGCCTCCTTTTAATGAAAAAGAAATGCTAGACTATATCGACGCGGAAGCGATCTATAGTCACCCACCGCAAGATGAGCAACAGATTGCGGCATTATATAAACGAACTGAAGGTCGTCCAATTATGATCGGATTGGTGGTGGATGTGTTGAATAATCGCATACAATCTCTAGATAAACTTATGACTATCGCGGAGCAGCACTTTGAGGAACGCCTGATCCCGCAGATCAATAAATTAGAAAACCCGATCAACTGGGTTATCCTCTTTATGGCTCATGCCTATCATCATTTTAACCTCACTTTATTAGAGCAGCTTCTAGATCAGATAGAGCCGCCGGAGCCAATACGGCATATGAGCCGGGAAGAGATCGCCAGGAAACTACCACGTCTCTCCTTTGTCCGTCAGGCCAGCACCGGCGACAGCTTCGTTTTACATGACGAGATGCGGCGATTGGTCGTGAAATACTGCTGGGACAGGCTAGATCCCGATAAGCGCCTGCGCAAGGATATCAGTCGCAGCATCATCACATACTACAGCCAGCCGCCAACGACAGAGCCGCAAAACGAAGCGTGGCAGCAGCTCTGTGATCTTGTCATACTCCATCATAGTCTTTTCATTGATCTGGAAGGTGGATTTAAATATTTTAAAGCTCGCTTTCAGATGGCAAGAAGGCTTAGAAAAAGAGTGTTTGCCCGTTTGCTCTTTCAGGAGGTCCAATCCTTCACTTCCGCAATGTCTCTGGCTCAACGTAACGAAACCCGATTGGCCGAAGCGCAACTACTACTTCTGGAAGACGCACCCGATGATGCACTTACCGTTTTAGATCTGATTATCACAGATCACGATCAGCAATGGTATGCAGATAATTACTACGAGATACTAAGCCAACAAGGGCAATGTTATTACAGAAAAAACATCTGGAGTGAAGCAGAAAACCATCTGAAAGAGTGCCTGAATATTATTACTGAACGCAATGATAATCAGGATCTTCGTGCGGGATTATTAAACAGGCTTGGCTACATCGAGCGGCGGCGTGGTCATTTCGATGAGGCGCTGAATTATTATCAACAAAGCGCGGACCTTTTTAAAACGCCAGAGACCATGCATAACTATGCTGACACGCTCAATAATATGAGTTTTGTCTATCGCTATCAGGGAAAGTTCGACGAGGCACTGTTGCACTGTAAAATTGCATGGCGTATCCGTTGGCAGTTATTCCAGAAAGGCGGAATCGGTGAAATCGAGATTGGGCGTAGTTTAAGCACGCTAGGCGCTATCTATCTCTCCGCAAAAGACATCGCTGAAGCAGAAAACCGCTTTCAAGCTGCATATGAGATTTACACACGTACAAATTCAAAAAGGGACATTGCAGCTGTCTGCCATCGTCTCGGGCAGGTACAATTTGAGAGAAAAAATTTCGTTGAAGCCCTCACCTGGTTCAGTCAAGCCCAACAAATGGCGATTGAATCAAATGTGGAATTTTATATCACGAGCCTTATCTGGCAGGGGCGAGTGTATAGAGAACAACAACAACTAGAGGCGGCCCAGTCGTTCTTTGAACGAGCCATAGACCGTGCGTTGAGAGTTGCAGATAACTATCAGCAGGTGGAAGCCTCGATCTATCTGGCTGGATGCCTGGCCGCTCAGGGTAAACAAGCAGAGTATCAAAAGACATTATCAGAGGTCGAACGGAACGCAAACGAGCGAAACTATTATGACTTGCTGGCGCGTATAGAGTTTCTACAAGGAGACCTGTTGTATCACCAGAAAGACTCGATAAGGAGCGCATTTCAGCATTTTGCTGCCTACTGCCGCTATATGGCGCTCTATAATCATGGAGAATACGACGATGCGATTCAACGGCTGGTTGATGCGCTCCTCGGAATATCCAGTCAGGAAGAGACAAAGCTTATTCTCCAGGATATCACCAGCTATTGGAAAGAACACGGCCTCGATGCACAATATCCCGAACTACTGGCGGCCAGTGAAGAAGTTAGGGAGCTGCTTTTACAATGAGAAGTTAGAGAACAGGATAGTCTCCAACTCCTTCACATAGCGTATAGCTTGCACGTATAGTGTCTCGTAGTGCCTTTGCTTATTGTGGAATCAAGTACACACTATCACTCAACGGGGAAATATACGATGCATATCTGGCTTGATCCTGCTCTCTACCAACATTCGGGGATCTCTCCTCACTTTTTTGCGGCAAATGACAGATAC
>JAICIM010000350.1 GCA_025928885.1 Ktedonobacteraceae bacterium
GGCGTCGCTGCCTGCCGAATAGCTGTGGAAGTTGGCCGCCGTGTAGCTGCTGCCCAGCACTCCATTGATGGCTGTTGCCAGCTGGGTCGCCGTCAGCGTGGCACTCGTCGAGACCAGCATCCATGTGCCTGCCTGGGGTAGCGTACCATCGCTGGCCTGTTGATAATAGGCAAATGTTCTCGCATTAAAGTACGTCCCGATGGGAGCAACCGCGTTGCCATTAAAGCGCGAAAACGCTAATTCAAGCGCATCTAACATGCTGTTTTTGTCCTTTCTTGCTGGAGAATGCTACACTATTCCTCAAATTTCCACCCACTGGCAGGAAACACACCACGAGTTGGCCGCCGATAGGTTGGGGAGAAACGCCATGCCGGTGTTGGCGTTCAAAAAGATCACGTCCCCGTTCTGTAGGCCCTGAATCGCGGTGTTGGAGGCTCCACAGATCGTGTTATTTGTGTTGCCAGGCGGCGATGCCTGGTTGCTATTGGCATAACTGAGGCTGGCAATGCTGGCCGTACCTGAGCCGTTGCGTCGATTCGCCGCCATCATGCTGGTGCCGAACGCTGGATCGGCCCCAGAGACAAAATTGAGGCTGGAAAAGTTGGTATTGCCTATCATCACCTCTATTGCAATAATGATGATCAGTTTGCCCGATGCGTTGGGATTGAACACCGAGAAGCCAGCTGTGATCGCTCCCGAAGCCGTCAGCTTGCCAGTGGTGCAGGAGAAGCCCTGCCCGTTCTGTATCCAGAGCCGAATCTGGTCCGCCGATGGATACGGATTGTTGGTGCTAACCGCCACGCCTCCAATATAGTTTGCGGTTGGCAGCGTGTTACTGGCCGATGGAACCGTCCCCGCGATCTGTGCAATGTTGATGCTCTGGTTGGGAGCCAGCGTGATGCGCCCACTAGCGTCGATTGTCAGCTTATTGGCCGGCGTGTTCGGGTCCGCGACATTGACGACGCTCCCCGCTCCTCCGCTGCTCGTGACCATCAAATTGCCGCTGTTATCGACTTTGAGAGCCTGAGCAATACCGCCTGGATTAAGTCCAGCGGCCACTTCTCCGCCATCTGAGGATGTGAAGCCACTCACTATCTACACTCCTTTCGCTTGTATAACCATTAAGCCTGTAAATCTTGTATAGTATTTATTATCTTGTGTTACGTGAAAATAGTAATTTTGTACTAAATTTGGGAATTGACAATAAGTTGGGATATACTTGAGGAAGAAATGATGTTGCCTGGCAATGCTTGATCAGTGTTCGCAGCACTGATGCAAGAAGCATCCCAGGCGTGACGATAAGAAAGTAGGTTCTTACCGTATGTTTAGTATACCCCAAAACCTCGTTCTCCTTTCTGTGGACCACATTAACAACGATGGCGCTGAGCATCGCCGTATTACTGGTAACGGTCATTGGCTCTACCTGTGGCTTCGTAAGAAGGGTTTTCCTAAAGAGGGCTTTCAGCTGCTCTGTGCCAACTGCAACTGGCTCAAGTATGTCAATCGTCAATCTAGAGAGGAAACCCGTATGCAGATTTGGTACGCTAATCTCCGCCAGGAAACTTTGACCGCTTACGGTGAAAAATGCGTATGTTGTGGTGAGGCACGCCCCGAAGTTCTGACGGTCGATCACACGAATAACGATGGAGCTGAGCATCGAAAAATTACTGGTGGTGGTGGCCAATTCTATAGCTGGTTGCGCAAAAACGGCTTTCCACAAGATGGCCGGTTTCAATTGTTGTGCTTCAATTGCAATCGTGCCAGCTATTTCCATAATATTTGTCCTCATCAGCAATGAAAATTTCTGGAGGGTCGTGTTCATCACGACCCTCGTTTATTACCTCATACCCCACGGTATAAGCTACGAAAATCATTAACCACGCCTCCGTAACAATGTCGCACTTTGAATGATATAACGTCGTTTGAGAACGAAAGGCCTACTAAAGGTGAATCTTGCAGCAGAAGTGACGGGGCAACTTCACCCGCAACGAACCCAATTTCAATCGTATCTACTTCACGTGGATCAGCAATCAAGAACCATTGCGTCGAGCTAGTAAGTTGGGGCGACACGATAGGCTGGCAGAATCCAAGCATGGTGTTCAGATCATTGTTCGGCGATCCTGGTATCCCAGCAGATTTCGTGACGACCATAGCCGTCCATTCCAGTTCTGGCGGCACCACCAGGTAGCGTGGCCGCAAGCCGATGCGTTTCCCCGCATAGTTGGTCTGTTCGCGCATCGCCGTGACGCCTGTTTGCATCGCCGCCGTACTGAGCGCCGAGGCTCCCAGATTGTTGTGTGGCACACCGCTGGTGAAGAGGGGCGAGCCGTCGTAGATGTTGGCATTGCTGCTCAGGAAGCCATAGACAAATTCGGCCAGCGTGTAGGCCGCTGAAACCGCCAGCTTGGTTGGAATCTGCTTGATCGCTTGCAGATCGTCGTTGATGATGACCTCCCGCGAGACCGTGACCAGATTTCCTCGCTTTTGCGGAACATAGGTTGCGGCGCTATCGGTCAGCGTGGCGGTGGTATAAGCGCTATCTTCGGGAACAACAGGCAGCGAACCGAACGCCCCGAAGCGAACGCGGCTCTGTTGCTTAAAGTCGCGAATTGGCACAATCTGGCAAAATTTCATCCATTCCGCCGGCCAGGCCTGATAATCTTTGAGCAGCCGCTTGTTCATACTGGTGCCAAGCAAGTAGGAGAAGCTGGCAGTAGTCGTGTCAGCTTCCGTAATTCGCCCAATCGGCGCATGCTCGCTCACCCGAATCTGTCCCAGCGAACTCAGACCAGCAATACCGCCCGTGACCGCTGCATCGCCCGTGACCCGCGCATAGGCTTCTCGAATGCCTTCAAAGGAACGAATATTGCCCAGGCGCGTCGTGTCGATCTCCAGATCAAACATGCTATCAAAGGCCGCCTGAATCTTCTCAGCCTCCGTAATCATCCCCGAGACGCTCGATTTCTCATAGCCGTTGCCACGGATCAGCCCCTCCTGCGTCAGTTGCGCCATCATATTCACGGAGCTATGTAGCTCTGCTTCAAGCTCAGCCTCCTCAAAGATGTGGCCCACAAAGCGCTCTCGTATCTGCTGCTTGACCGCTACCGGCAAAATGCTCTCATGCAAACGTCGATCCAACAGCAGTTCGCAGCGCTGTTGCCGCGCCTCCTGCAACATTTGCTCAATCTGAAGCCGCTGCTGCTCAACTATGTGCTGTTCAAGGTGGACATCATGCCCTGCGTTCGTCTGTTCTTCCACACTATTTTCCGTACTTGCTGTTGTGTTCTCTGCCATAGGATCGTTCCCTTTCTGTGCTATGTCTGACGTTGTTGGCGGATCTTCATGTGCTGTATCGCTGTGCAGGATGCGGCGGAATGCGCCACCCGCGCTGGGGCGAGTCACAATATCGCAGGAGTTCAGGCTGGCAATGCTCGTCACCTCTTTCGTGCGCGTCGCCTCGTTCAATTGCCACTGCCCGAACACGTCGATGGAGAGGCCGATCAATTGCGGTCGGCGTAGCTGGCATGCCTCGTGAATCAGCGACCAGAGCCAGTCTGCGGCCTCAAAAATGTGTAATGTGGCATCGACCCGTTGCGCCTGTTCGCTGCTAGCTGCAATAAATTGAGCATCGTGATAGAAGCCGACCACATCGCGAATACTGCGCACCCCACCGTCCTGTTGCAATGCGTGGTCTGCATATGCGTGCGCACCTTCCACCATCTGTGCAATGGTACGCAGAGCACTCTCATCATAACTGTAGCCATTTTTCGAAGTGCCGCCCTGAATGATCGTTACGCGCACCTCATGCCCGCTCTCTTTATCATGCAATTGTTCTGTAATCTGTGGTTCCAGGATGAGATGCTCCCTGATGACAGCCGGTGTGGTCATTATTATCGCTCCTCGCTATCCAACCCCTTCATCAATAACGTGAACTCGCGGCTGCGGTGGTTGTTCATGCCCTGCTGGTCCATCTGCACAGCGGGATACGTCTTGGCACGAATCTGCTCATACTGGGCCGAGGCGTGCATCACATCCAGCGCAGTGGGATCAAGGTCGCCCGGTCGCTCGTTTGCCGCTATCGTCACCTGTTGTTGTACCTGTAGGTGCTGAAGATCGGGCATGCTCGGATCGGCCTGATGTATATCGCTGATGATGGAGAGGCCGGAGAAGCCAGTTCCGGCAAAGAGGCTGCGCTCAATCTCTGCCTCGTCGGGAACATCCTGCGCGATGACCGGCTCGACCTCCATCCCATTCGACATCTGCACGCCGAAGGGGTGGGGGATGGTGCTCAGGTCAGGCATGCTCGGGTCTGGTGCGAATGCTGGAATGAAATTGAGGCCCGCCCCGCTCAGGTCGCCGCTCTGCAAGGGAGGCACCGAGAAATCAGGCACGCCAAAATCGGGTGGTGATGGATTATCCCAGAGGGAGCGTTGCACAAACTGATCGGGCGTTGGAATGCCCGCGCTCCCAGCTAGATTGAGGTCGTAGCGTGGCATGGCGCTGCCTCCAAAGCCGAGTTGTTCAAGATCATCAGGCGTGTTCATCTGCTCTTTCCTCCTTATTGATTGATAATTGAACTAACGCAACCGGCGCAGCAGGGCGCGAATGTGGGTGCCAGTGGGAACGATGCCGACCGTGAGCGCTTCGATCACCTCATACTTTGGGGCCGCCTGTACCGCCGCCGCGCTGGTCGTCGTGGTATCAGCAACGAAAACAAGACCAGTGAAACTGGTGCCGAGGGGCGCAATCATCGTTAGATCGCTCTCCAACGTAGGCGTTGTTCCGCTTATATTCGGAATTTGTGGATTGCTCACTTTTTGTGGACGAAAAACGACGCTGGTTGCGCTATAACTATAGCTGCCGCCGCTCTGATACACAAAAACAACCGTCTTCTGGCGTCCACTAAATGTCTTATTGATCGCGCTCAAAATGTGTGCTGTTTTGCGTGTATCCAGTGGCATAGCTGCCCCTTCCTTCTATCTGCTACCCTCTCTTCGCCTCATGCTTTCCATTTCGATTTACCTGCGCCGACTGTGTGGTATGCTGTCGAGCCAGAGCAGAGCCGCTATGCCGTTCGCTCAAGCCTACCCTGCTCCGTTGTGCGTGTGGTGATTGCCCTGCCACGTGCAACTTCCTCCCATTCTATGAAGATGCTACCTCCTACCCTTACTCTAGCCACATATTCTTTTTCGGTGCCAAAAAGCGGCAATGATTTTGCATAAACAATGCTATATGAGATAAATTGGATGGATATGGTTTATTATAATTATATATCTCTCTTTACGGGCAACATCGTTCCTGGTTGCTTCATAAATGCAAGCGCATGTGCCACATGCTCTAAATGTCCAGGATGCCATGTCTTCCCCTCCGGCGTGCAAATCCAGTCATACTCGCTATGTTCTTCACTCAGCGTCACTGGCTGTTCTTCAATCGCTGCGGCCACCATCAATAAGTTGAGCTGATGATGGAGAAACTTGTTTTCCTGTGGCCCCTTCATGTGCAGATCAATAGTACCCTGCACACAAACAGATAGCCCCGTTTCTTCTAATGTCTCCCGCTCCGCTGCCTGATCCGGCGCTTCACCGATCGCGACCCAGCCACATGGCAAACACCAGCTCTGATCGTCGAATCGACGCAAGGCCAGAAGTCGCTCGGATATCGTGTGGACCGCAACATTGACCCCGATCTTGGGCGTGCATGATCCTAACTCCTCTTTCAATCTCGACAATAACGTCTCTTCTGGTGCCTGTAAATATGCGCCGTACATGCTGGCAACTATCTCTAATAATTGTGTATAGCGCTCCCGATCATACATATTATTTGCATAATTCAATCCCTCTACCGCGATGCCACGAATTTTATCCATCGCTAACAATATTTCATTTCCAGTCAACTCACTCACTTGTTTTCTCCTTCAGAATTCCTCTTTAAAAATATTTTACTACAATGTATGTAGCTAGACGTAATTCTTACTGCTTTTTCAAATTGCCGTATCCTTCCGATGTACTACGAAAATGGCCCTTTTGTCCTCGCTACCTGATCAGCAATAGTAGCAGGAAAAAGGATGAAGCGCAGGGAGAAAGCGCTTCAGGGTGGCGCAAAACTGCTTGCCGAGTGTATGATAAAATCATCAGTGCCAGATTTACATCCCCTTCTCCGTGGTCTTAAAAACTGGCAGTAAAATAGAAAAGGTTTTCTGAAATTATGATAACAGCAACGATTATCGGCGTTTCGGGTTTTGGCAATACGCATTATAACGATCTGCTGCGCCATGTCGAGCGCGGCTCCCTACGCCTGCTGGCTGCAACGGTGATTAATCAGGACGAAGAGGTCGAGAAGTGTGAGCGGCTGCGTTCGCTGGGGGTCGAACTCTTCACCGATTACCAGGCCATGCTCGATCAGTATCGCGGCCAGATCGATCTCTGCTTTATTCCAACCAGCCTGCACCTGCACGCTCCAATGGCGATAGCTGCCATGCGGGCCGGGGCCAACGCGTTTATTGAGAAGCCAGCCGCCGCCACTATGCAGGATATACGCGCGATGCAGGAGTGCGAACGGGAGACCGGACGCTTTGTGGCTGTGGGCTTCCAGACGATGTATGCCTGGGAAACGCTCTGGATGAAGCAGGCAATCCTCGAACAACAGATCGGCACGGTGCAGGCGATCAAGTGCTATGCCCTCTGGCCGCGCCTCGATGCCTATTACGCCCGCAACGGCTGGGCTGGACACCTTAAAGTCAACGATACCTGGGTGCTGGATTCGCCTTTTAGCAATGCCGTCGCGCATCAGTTGAACATGATCTGCTTCCTGGCCGGTACAGAACTCACCCGCTCAGCCAGCCTCCAGAGCATCCAGGCCGAACTCTACCGCGCCCACGACATCGAGAGTCCCGACACCGCCTGCTTGCGCATCACCACACCCAACGGCATCCCGCTTTATTTCCTGGTGACGCACTGCTCCGAAACGCTGTTTGGTCCCGAAATCATTGTGCGCGGCGATCGGGGTAGCATCCGTTGGACCGGCGAACACGTCTGGATCGAACGGGCCGATGGCTCTCGCGAGGATATGGCATGCGAGACCGGCGTCACCTTGCGCGATAGCATCATGGCACATCTGTTCAGACGCCTGGAAGATCCCGGCGCGTTTATCTGCGACCTCTCTATCGCTGGCACCCACACCCTTTGCGTCAACGGCGCTCACGAATCCTCCCCCATTCACGCTCTGGACCCTTCCTTAATCACTCGCTACCCCGAAGACGGTTCGATCAAAACTATTATTCGTGGCATCGATGAGATTATTGAGCGCTCCTTTAAGGAAGAAAAGCTTTTCAGCGAAATGGCTATCCCCTGGGCGCACAGCGGCAAGGTGGTCCCGCTGGTAGACTATCCCTACTTTCCCTCGTCACTCCCTGTGTGATATTCGTAGCCGCGCGGGGGGGGGGGGCGGAGAGGGGCGCGCGACCGGAATCAGGCCCGCCGAGGGACCGCGCCCCCACCAAAAGGGA
>JAICIM010000390.1 GCA_025928885.1 Ktedonobacteraceae bacterium
CATTTGTTTGCTTGCTGAACAATAGGTCTTCAAATGTCGTAGGGGGGGGGCGGTTTATGGGCGGGGGTGGGCGGTTTTGATTTATGCGACCGCCCCAAAATGGGGGACCGACCACCAGATTTAGCATTTGTTTAAACACATCAGAAGGGAATGCCATTCGGATAAGGTCGGTTTCTTATCCGAATGGCATTGACCTCACACTCGCCTGATGGTGTTTTTGCTCCTCTATCAGCACGCAATCAGCTATGCACGCTAACCATTCTGAGCAATTATACCATTAATTTGCTTGACCATATTCTCAAGCGTGGGATGGATCGGCTTCTTCCCATTCAACATATCGTTCCAGTTGGCGGTAATCACATCGTTCGCCTTCGTGGACCAGGGAGCCATGAAGCGAATCGCGCCCTTCGTTGGCGTATTGAGGATATAGTTTACCGTGTCCGCCACCGAACTCATGCCTTTATCTTTCAAGGCGGCATAATAGGTTGAAGAGGCGGGCTGATAGGCGGCAGGAGCAACCGGGGAACCGGCCAGAATATCTTTCCAGCCCTGCGTCTCCAGATAGATCATTACTTTCCAGACCGCATCGGGGTTCGAGATCGAGCTGGGCGAACAGATACCGACCGCATCATAGATCTGGACCGGCTTGCCAGCGCTGGGCATTGGGGCAAAACCAATCTTGAACGACGGTTTGGAGGTCATGAAGGTCGCCGCGTTCCACTGGCCGCCCCAGAGCAGTGGGAGTTTGCCAGCCAGGAAGGCCGCGTTGGTATCGCTGATCGTATAGGTTGGCGACGTGAAATTGCCCGCCTGGACGCCAGCAGCAAACTTCTCCAACCCCTCCGCAAACTTCGCATCGGCGGTCACTTTGGTTGGCGAGACCACACGATCTGTAAAGTTCGCGCCGCCCGCCGACTGTGCATAGTGGCCGATCAAGAACGGATCGGTGTACGGCCCGCCATACGCGCCGTATTGCGTGACCTTGCCGCCATCTTTCTTCGTCAGGGCTTTTGTTGCCGCGAAGAGGTCGTCATACGTCCAGGCTGTTGTCGGAATCGGCACACCAGCGGCCTTGAGCATGTCTTCGTTATAGAAATAGCCATAGGTGTTCATCAATGTTGGCAGGCCGTAGAGCTTGGAACCGTCGGCTGAATACCAGTTCTGCAACGAGGCCGGGGCAAAATTGCTCTTGTTAAAGCTGCCAGTGGTCTTGTTGATATAGCTGGACCAGTCGAAGAGGATGCCCTGTTGACCCCAGTTCTGCTCCTGATCGTTGCCGCACCAGAAGAAATCGGGCAAGCTCTGCGACTGGATCATCGACGAGATTTTTTGATCGTAGTCGCTGCTGGGCGACTCGACGCGTGAGATCGTGATGTTGGCATCTGAAAATTTCTTCATCGCCGCATCGATGGCCGCGTTGGTCGTCGTGCTTTCCCACGTCATGTACTTCACGGTGGTTTTGCCACCAGCACTGGCAGCGCTGCCGCTATCGCCGCCACAGGCAGCGAACGCGGTAGTCAACAGGACCAGAAAGATAAGGCCGATCTTTGCCTTCCACAGTTTCATGTTACTCTCCTTGCATTGAGAATAATGACAATGAAATGAACATGCTCTCATCTTTTACTTTGATATGGAGCCGAGTGCGCCCAGCCCTTGCATAAAGTAGCGTTGAGCCACAAAGAAGAGGATGAGAGGCGGCAACATATACAGCAGATTTGTTGCCATAAAATAGTTGTAGGGAGTCACAGCCACGCCCCCAAACTGACCAGCGAACGAGGCCATGCCCAGCGAGAGCGGGAATTTCTCATCCGAGATCAGATAGATCAGGGGGGTGAGATAGTCGTTCCACGAAGCCTGGAACGCCATGATCGCCATCGTGATCCACACGGGCCGCGTCAACGGCACCATGATGCGCCAGAAGATCGTCCAGTGGTTCGCGCCGTCCATCTTCGCCGCCTCGTCATACGAATAAGGGATCGCCAGCGAATATTGACGGAACAGAAAGATGAAGATAGGATTAGCCAGCCACGCAGGCAGGATCAACGGTATCCAGGTATTGTAGAATCCCAGTTTGATCATCAGCCGCATAATCGGAATCAGCCCGACCATCGGCGGCACAAAGATGCTACAGACGAAAATGTAAAACCAGAGCTTGCGGCCCGGAAAGCGGATGCGCGAGAGGCCGTAGCCAACGAGCATCGAACTGAACACGTTCCCGGCTGTACTGAGGACGGAGATGATCACCGTGTTGAGAAACAGGCGCGGGAAATGGATCTGCTCCGGCCCCAGAATGAAGTTCTCAAAGTGAAACTCATGCGGGAAGATCTGCGGCGGGATCTCATGGATCGCGTTGGTGCTTTTGAGCGCGATAGTAATCATCCACAGCAACGGAAAGATCATCAAAATACTGAGCAGCACACAGAGCGCGTACCATGCGATGCGAGACACGGCCAGCCCGTTCGAGCTTTGCTTTTGTGAAAAACGCTCCTGCTGCGTCGGCCTGACAAGCGTAGAAGTTGACATCGAAACGTGCTCCTTTCTCCCGTCGTCGCGCGACGGCGACAGATGTTTTTTAATCGACGTTGTTCTCGCCATAGACCCACGTTGAAGAGGTGCGGAACGTGAGCGCGGTAATCGCCAGAATAATGATGAACAAGATCCACACTTCCGCCGTCGCGTAGCCAACCTGGGGGAACGCGCCTTGCAGGCCATCTTTATAGATTTTGTACATGAAGAGGTTGGTGGCGAAATTGGGGCCGCCATCGGTCAGCACCTTCGCTTGATTGAACGCCTGGAACGCGCCGGTCAGTTGCAGCACCAGTTGCAGAAAGATGATCGGCGAAATCATCGGTAGCGTCATATGCCGGAAGGTTGCCAGCACGCCCGCGCCATCAATCCGCGCCGCCTCGTAGATCTCTTGCGGGACCGCTTGCAGACCGGCCAGAAAGATAATCATCGTGCCGCCGACGCCCCACAGGCCGATAATTACAATCGCGGGCATCGCCATCTGTTCGCTGCCCAACCATAAACTCGTTGGCAGATGGAGCGCTGAAAGGGCCACATTCGCCAGACCAAAGAGGGGATCGTAGACGTACTTCCAGAGCGTCAGCACCGCGATACCAGGCAGCACGACCGGCAAATACATGATTGTGCGGAAGAGCTTGACGCCCGGAAGGGCGCGATTGAGCAGGACCGCCAGCAGCAAACCCAGTACGAGCGTCGTTGGCACACTTAAAATCCCGAAATATACCGTTGCACGGAGCGAGGGCCAGAATGCCGGATCCTGGGTAAACATATACTGGAAGTTCTGGAGGCCGATCCAGCGCGGCACGGATAGCCCGTTCCAGTTGGTGAAAGCATAGTAGGCGGAGGAAATCAAAGGATAGGCAACAAACAGGCAAAAACCCAGAATCGCGGGCCAGATAAAGAGATAGCCCGCAATCGCGTCGCCGCGACGCCACTGGCGTCCACGAGGCCGGCCAGCCCATCGTACTGGCTGACCCGTCGCCCGTACATTATCAGCAATGCGTGTCTCCATTGAACACCTTTCTTTCGTAGTCGCGCGACTGTATCGCGCCCGCCTCACCATCCTCACATGTACCATGAGAGCGACTTTATCGCGCATGGGCTAGCATCCTTAACGGGGTAACCAGCGCGATACAGTCGCGCGACTACGAACCATTTTCCCGGTTTGGTTGTGCAAAATCATTGTCAGCAGGTGGACCAGCAGCGGCCACCATTCATTCTAGCCCGGTTCAGAGACTTTTTTAATTTATTAAATTTATTTAGTCGGACTATACCATGAAAAAATGCTGGCCGTCAAGCCCTGTTGAAAAATCGCGCTACAGAACGCTGGCCTGTTCCTGCTTTATACTTCCTCGTTTCAAAAACGTGCATATTTCTTGACGATTCGTGCAGCGTATGTTACTCTTTTAGCAAAATCACAGCTTGATGAATTAATAAATTCAATGAAAAAAGGCAGCTATGAATACCACCAGAGCAGGAAGTAAAGGGCTGATTCGCGACCTCAATCGCAGTCTGGTCCTCAACATTATTGCCACAAACGGTCCCATTTCGCGCGTCGAGGTTGCGCGGCGAGGAGGGTTAACCGCCGCCACCATCACCAATATCGTCAACGACTTTATCGCTGCCGGGCTGGTGTTCGAGGCTGCCTCCGAAGAATCGAGCGGGGGACGCCCACCAATATTGTTGCGCATCAATCCTACAGCGGGCTATGTGATCGGGGTCAAGTTGCGCGAATACAAGGTAATCATGGTTCTGTGCGATCTGGCCTGCAATGTTATTTATTGCGACGAAGAAGAGCTACCCAACCCGGTGCAGCCCTATCAGGCCGTCGAGACCATCGCCACCGCCTTCGAGAGGTGCTTGCGCGAGACCCATATCAATCAGCAGGACGTGCTGGGCATGGGGGTTGGCGTCTCGGGGCTGGTCGATGCGGGTCAGGGGATATTGCGCTACTCCAACTTCTTCGATTGGAGCAATGTCGAGCTGGGTCCGGCGCTTGAGTTTAAGACGCGCGTGCCGGTGATTATCGAGAATGATGTCAATATGCTGGCGCTGGCCGAGAGCCATTACGGCGCGGGTCGCTCCTCGCATATTTGTCTGCTTGTCACCATCGGTCATGGCGTAGGCATGGGGCTGGTCATCAATGGCGAACTGTTTCGTGGCGTTTATGGCAGCGCTGCCGAGTTCGGGCATATGACGATGGACACGGCACCCGACGCGCCGCCCTGCACCTGTGGCAAGCGCGGCTGTCTGGAAGCGATCATCTCCGATTACGCCATCGCTCATGCCGCCCTCAACACGCAGCTCGGTTATGCGAACGAGCCGATGATGCAGCAGCTTGTCGAGCGTGCTCAGCAGGGTGAGGAGGCCATTACCGCGATCTTCCAGCGGGCCGGCATCACGCTTGGCATTGCGCTGGCAAACCTCATCAACCTCTTCGATCCGGCTCAGATCTTGATTACCGGCGAGGGACTGCGGGCGGGCGATTTATTGCTGGGGCCAGCCCAGGCCACGATCCCGCATCATCTTTTCGGCAAGCCGCGACCGGAGGTGCCGCTGGTCACGATCTCCTCTTCAAACGAAAGCTGGGCGCGTGGGGCCGCCAGCGTCTTTTTGCGCGAGGTCTTCCGTCCCCCGATCTACGAAACAGGCAAAACGCTCGCTATCGATACGCTAGTGCAGCGAGCCAGGGGCCGTGCGGCGAAGAAATGATCAAGACTC
This sequence comes from Ktedonobacteraceae bacterium, assembly GCA_025928885.1. GTDB lineage: Bacteria > Chloroflexota > Ktedonobacteria > Ktedonobacterales > Ktedonobacteraceae > JAICIM01. The sequence goes on from JAICIM010000390.1 coordinate 5,248, forward strand.
TGCCAGCTTCCTGCTTGTCTCTGCATCTGCGGCAGTGAAAACACGCATCTGGAGATCGGAGGCATCAACCACCTGAAAGGTATTTGTGTAGAAGTTCATCCGTCCCAGCGCGGGATGCTTTAATTCCAACGGCCCTATACAGGTCGAGCGAATACCATGTTCGGCCCACCACTCGCGAAATTCCGTGCTTAGCTGCTGAAGATCGGCAATTAGATCTTTGAACCATAGCTCCTGTATGTAGCGGTCGCTGGTGGCACGAAAGAGAGCCACAGCCCGCCAGGCATCCTGTTCATAGTTAGTGGAGATCTGCCGATATTCGGGCCTGCCAAACATGATGCGCAAGATATTGCACTCAGATGCGGAGAGCTGCTCAAAGCCGGGGAAGATGTAGTCTATAGCCCGATTCCAGCCGATAATATCCCAGCGAGGATTGTAGATATAGGCGGGCATCACCATCGAGTCAAGCACATCTTGCAGTTCCTGATCGATCGTGCTGGCTAAGGGGTAGGATTCGGTCGGCACCTGTCCCCGCGCCAGCACAAAGAGATGATGGCGCTCGGTAGCATTCAGATCAAACACCTTCGCCAGCCTTTCGAGGATTTGTGTAGAGACGACAATATCCTGTCCCTGCTCCAGGCGCGTATACCACGAGACGCCAATCCCGGCCAGGACAGCGAGTTCTTCCCTGCGCAATCCAGGTGTGCGGCGGCGCGAATCAAACGGAAAGCCTACAGCTTCTGGTAAGAGGCGTTCGCGTCGCGTTCGTAAGAAGTCCGCCAGCTCCTGATGTTGCTTGTTTTCATTCATTTTCTCTTTTCCCTCTCTGTTACCTGACAGTTTTTGTCCTATGATAATTTCAGGGCTGGTGCGAAGTCAAGAGGGGCTATATGCTATTCTCACATCAACTTACTCATGTTGTAAAAGGAGAAAGAACGACGTTGACTGAGACACCTATCACGTTACCAACTGATATTCAGCTACCTGGACTGCATCACATTGGGCTGGTGGTTCGGGACTGCGATGCTGCTACCAGTTACTATAAAGCGTTTCTAGGCATCAAATCTTTCTTTACGTATAATGTTCCTCCAATGCCCTCTTCCCTGGTTTACGGCAAACCAACCCCATTTGAATTGCGCGTTGGCTATGCTACGCTAGGCAATATGCTGTTTGAACTGCTTCAGCCGCTTGATCGAGTTTCGCCCCAATCTCATTTTTTAGAGGAGCGAGGCGAAGGCATACACCACCTGGGATTTCTTGTTCCCAGTGTGGATGACTACCTCGCAAAGATAGAGGGGAAGGGACTCCACATACTCGCGGAAACGGGAGTGCCTTCCATGAATGTGAAAACGGTCTATCTGGGAGGGGATAGCCTCGGCGGGACCGTTCTGGAGTTGATGCAAGATGGCCCTGGCCTTCAAGACTTCTTTCAACAGGTCTACCAGGCCATAGGTCACGAACCTCTTCAGTAACATCATTCGGAGTTGGGGGGGGGGGGGGGGGGGGGGGGGAGGCGAGCGGGGGGGGGCGAGAGGGGACGCGCGCGGCAGGGAGCGCGGCACTGCGAAGGTTTGGGGGGG
>JAICIM010000401.1 GCA_025928885.1 Ktedonobacteraceae bacterium
GCGGGGGGCGCGGCGCCGCGCCGCCCCCCGCGCGCCCCCCCCCCGCCGCGCGCGGGCGCCCCGGGTTGTGCCGCCGCTCCCCCCCCCCCCCCCCCCCCCCCCCCGGGGCTACGACAAGCCCGTTCAATTATCAGGAGCGTTTGCGGATGCCGGTCTGTTTCTGGCTTGCCTTTTTTGTGGCGCCCTGAGAAGTGGCATCATTGGAGAGTGTGATGTTTTGTTCCTCAATAGAGCGTTTGAGGTCCTCATCGTGCATAAAGACATCGGGCAGCGGTCCCTCGAAGGGGTTGCCATAGACAAAGACGGGATCGTCCTGCTCGTCCTGCTCTGAGGTATGCTCTTCTGGCTCTTCCTGCTCGAAGACGTGCAGCACATCCTCTTTCACTGCGAAAGGATCGTCTTCTACCACAGAGAAAGGATCGTCGGGTGGTGGCGTGGGCTTTGTGGGTTGCTGTTTGGGTTTGGGAGTAGGGAGCGCCGGTTGTGCCTGTTTGCTCTCTTCGGCATGACTTGCTTTGTTCATCTTTGAGCGAGCAGAAATCATCGTGGCCTCAAGCGGATCTTCGGCGCGGGCAGGTGGTGGCGTGTAAGGTGGAATCTCCTCCCCTGCAGGCCGTTTCCACGAGAGATCGTCGTCTTGATCGAGTTCGAGCGATGACGAGATGGGAGCACGTCTCTGGATGGAGGTAGAGCGCTTCCTGGGCGGTTCCACCACATCCTGTTCGTTGTGGAACTGTTCCTCGATTGGCAGAGCGCCGCTTTCCTCTTTACGCCGGATTGCCCCCGCCAGCAAGTCGTACGATGCATAGCGCGTCGTGCTGGCAGGCAGGCTCGTTGCTGAAATGTCGTAGTCAGGTGGCGTGGTAAGCTGCGTTGGCAGATCGATGATCTCGGTCGGAAAATCATTCTCATCATCTGGCTCAAAAGGATTGAGCGGGCTAACTGGTGGAGGCAGCGGCGCTGCTGGTGCGTATGGCTGCGCTGGTGTATAGGGAGATGCATAGGGCGCGACCGGTGGAGGCGGCGCTACAGCTGACAGTGGAACAACGGGTGTGGCGGGTGGTGCTACAGACGGTGATGCCGTCTGTAGCATAGCGATATCTGAATAGAAGACCATCACTGTTTTCACCTCGCGAGTGATGCCCCAGATCAGCAGTCCCCAGGCGCAGATAAGGAAGATAGACTGAATGGCAAGAATGAACAGCGGCAGCAGGAAGGACATCCCCTGCTGTTCCATGAGTATATTGGCCTGGATGATTGTTTTCAGTAACAGAAACCAGGTAGGATGAGGAAGACCGAATGAGAGCCAGCCGAGCAGGATTAATGCCAGCAACATAGGTAGGCAGTTGAAGCAGAGCAGTTTCAACAACTGCTCTTGTGCTACGGTCTGTTGTTTGTCAGAGAGTGCTTTCATCGTTTATCCTCAGTTACGCGATTCAAAGGGATTGCCCGACGATCCGGTAAGCGTGGCTCCGTTGCCGTTGGTGGGCTGTGTGGTTCTGTTTGAAACAATTCGGGTGCTGTGATTGTTTGATTGCGTTGGTGGCAGAATGGTCTCGTTGGCGGCCAGTTCCGCCAGCAGATCATGTTGATCTTCCTGATTGCGCTGGTTTTGCGAGAACGCGCCCAGCGTGGTGTTTGCCATCTCTATCTCTTTTGGCGAGGCGACAACCTCCATCGGCGTCCAGATCTTGGTAGCGAAGAGGCCCTCACCGCGTCTGGCTCCAAGCAGGAAATTGCGCTGCCCGGGGCTGAGACGGAACGTGCGCATTACCGACTCAATGGTGGTTGAGTCCTGTTTCATCAGGTACTTCATGGTCGCCATTGCCAGGATTGTGCGCCCCTCTTCGGAACCCAGGAAGTCGTCGGAGTTCTGTGTAGTACACCAGAGGCCACCACCATATTTACGGATTCTTCTGGCGACTTCTGCAAGAAACTTCGCTCCCTGCGGAAACTGCATCAGTAGCCACGCCTCGTCGATCAAGACAATCGTATTAGGCTGTGGAATACGCGCCTGTCGTGCCTGTCGCATCTTGGTCCAGATGAACTCGGTGATCAGGAAGAGACCCAGCGGCTTGAGCGTCTCGTTGAGTTCGCGGATATTGAAATCCATGAAGCGATTGTCGAGCGCGACGCGGGTCTTGGCCGGGAAGAGATGCAGATAGCGTTCCAGGCGCTCGCTCAGTCCATAGGTATCTTCGCCGACGCCGAAGCGGTGGTCGCCACGCAGGGCGCTGGACAGAATGACATAGAACTCCTGCACATTCGGCGCGGGCCTGCTATGCGTCGTCGGGTCCATCGTGATACCGCGATTGGCGTAGGTCTTGACCAGACAGCGATAGAGGAAAGCCTTCTCTTTCTGTGGCAAGATGCCTTCATCGGAGAGCAGCAGTTCAAAGAGCGTAATCAGGTTGAGCAGCTTCTCGCGGAAGAAGTTAATCTCATCACCTGGATCGTCCTGCTCGGCTGCCGCCAGCCCATCGGACGCGGACGGTTGCGCATAAAGATCAAACGGGTTGATCTGAAGCGAATCGGGTGAGAGTCGCACATACTGCCCTTTGACGCGTTCGCAGAGATGGTTATATTCCGCTTCAGGATCGATGACATAGACGTTACAGTTCGGCAGGAGGCGGCAGGTGGTCGTTTTCAAAAAGAAGCTTTTGCCAGCGCCAGACTTGGCGAAGACGACCATATTGGCGTTTTCCAGCTCCTTGCTATTGAAAGGATTGAGGATAATCAGGCCGCCGCTGGGATGGATGCCGAACATCACGCCGGTCTCCATACTGATATCGCTGCCGGTGAAGGGATAGAAGGTCGAGGCCGAACTGGTACCAAAGAGCCGTCCGCGCCCCAACTGGTTATCGGCATCGGGCAGGCAACTGAGAAAACCAGCCTGATGCTGCCAGTGAGCCGGGAGAGCGCGGAAGTCGAGGCTACGAATAGCGGCAGTAAGGCGGTTATTGCGCTCACTCAGTTCGCGACGTGTGCGGCCACGCACCTGCACAAAAACGGAGAGCGTAAAGATGCGCTCGTCGCCACGTGCAAGACTCTCCCGCAGGCCCTCTACGTCCTGCAACGCGATAGCCGTGGTAGGATCGGGGGCCTTGCCCTGGCGTGCTTGTGCCAGCACAGAGCCTCGGAACTCGATAGCTTTACGGCCCAGGCGAGTATTGACCTCTTGCGGCGAGAGTGGCGCGATATGGATGCTGAAATCAACGTATGGTTCATCAACCTGGATAATTGCATCGAGCCAGCCCGGGTAGGCGCTTCTGGGATAGTTCACAAAAGCGAGCGTACGTGCGTATTCCTGTCCTGCCTCGCCATCGATGCGGATATACTGAGGGTAGACCTGAATGGTACTCGGCGAGACAAGCTCAGGAATGCTGACAAACTCCGGGATCTTGCTTTTCTTCTTAGGTGGAGCTTTCTTCTGTCCCTTTTTGCCAGATTTGTTGCTTTCCTCATCCTCATCTTCAGGTCGAAACTTTGTCAGGTAATCGTCCTGCGTCAGACGCGGGCGATTCGCTTCCAGTTCGGAGACCATCAGGCGGTTGACGCCATCGATTAAAGCATCGGAGAGGGGGAACTGTTTGGCTTCATCGGAGACAAAGCTGCTTTGATAAAGGGTCAGGATCTCTTTGTTGGTCAGGCGATGACCGGTCAGGCCGAGGCGCTCAAGCTGGCGCAGGAGTTCTTCGGTGCGCAACCGCAGTTGGGTTTGCGCGTTGATCAACGCCTCTGCCCGATTTTTGGCTGTTGCGGTATCTGCCGGGATAACGATATAGAACATGCGCTTGACGAGTGCTCGTCGGGAAGCCAGTTGGCGCACAAAATCAGCATGGTCGCGTGCGACCTCCGCCAGGTCTCCCTGCACGGCTTCCATCGACTGCAAGTATTCATCAAGACGATACGGGCGATTTTTAATCAAGACCTGAATGGGGAAAGAAAGGCCGTTGAGGAAAGCTTTGAAGCCTTCGATCAGGGCATCCTTGTCTTCTTCAGACATCAGGGCAAAATTGACGGTATTGACCTGAAGAATGCTGCGGTAGGCAAAGATTCTTTTTCCCATTTTCAAGCATGCCACATCGCCCGATACCTCGTGCAATCTGACGAATGACTTAATGACATTGCCAATGCCGACAAATGATTGGCTGGGAGTCTGGGGGCTTACTAGCATAGATCTATGCTCCTAGTCTTCTTCTAGAGCATCAGCGTCATCTGAACGCTGGCTGTCGTTTTTCTCGTCGTTCGGATCTTCGTCTATTTCTTCCTCCAGTGGTTGATACATATACACTCTGGGCATGACAACATAGGTGAGCCAGACAACGATCCACTCTTCTAGCGGCCTGGAGGCAATATTGGTCAGGGCAATCACGAGCGAAGCAAGTACGATCAGTGCCGCCATGAAGCCGCTAAACACCTGTCCACCGATGCCGGGAATGGCTCCATTCACGCTGCCCCACGTCGTATAGCTCGCCACAATGCCGCAGACGATGATGAGTAGCTCACGGCCCGTACGACCAAAGATGACCGTGGGCTGCTCGTTTAAGAATGTAGGAAACTCTTCCTTCTTCACTGAAACCTCGTGATGGTAAACGAACTATGATAGCCGTCAGTTGTCCTGATTATTAAAAAGCCTTACCGATGAACTGAGACAGAGCAGTAGCCATTAGCATGATGATTAAACCAACGACAGCTGCCGTTAATGCCATGTTTGACAGCGCAACTCTGCGCTCGTTGCCAAAGGCCACCATACGCATAATACCTGCGATAGCGACAGCAATCAGGAAGACAGTGCCTCCCACAATACGGACAGTGGTTTCGATTTGCTGGACGAATTTGTTGAGTTGGGGCAACGGATCACCGGCCATCAACGCTGCGATAGGCAGAGAAACATGGGTGAGATCGATGCTTGCAAGTAGATGCATAAATAACATGGTGTATAGTTTCCTTTCTTTGAGAAAAACCACTAAAAACGTTGGTTATTTCTTGGGAATGTTTAATTCCATGATACTGATGACATAGTTGTATGGTTCTTTTTTCAGGTTGCTGAACCAGCTACTGCCGCTGCCAACGCTACCACCGCCAGCGTTATAGGCCGCCAGCGTTTTCATGTAAGCAATTGTCGGCGGGTTTGATTTCAGATAATTTTTGTAGGAGGATGCCATCATACGTGCCGAGGCATCCAGTGCTTTGATCGGGTCAAGACGTTCATCGACGCCTCCTCCCACCTTTAATCCCCAGGTCGGAGCCGTTCCTGCCATAAACTGAGCAATGCCAACGGCACCAGCTTTAGAGACACTGTTAGGGTTAAAGCTACTCTCCTGATTGATTTGCCTGACAAAGTAGCGGGGACAAATGCCATATTTGATGGCGTCCGCCCAGGCTACCTGTACATATGGCGACGATGGCATACCTGCTGGCATCTGCATGCATTGTGGTCCAACCACAGGCAATGCCGCCCCACCGGCGAAATCGAGCTTGGTATTGTGCAGGAAGCCGATTATGCTGTAGCCGTTGCGGCCCCAGGTGGAATCAACCACATTGGTGCTTGGATCATAAGGCAAGACGGAGAGCGGAATGCCCGCCGGGACGTTGATCCCCGGGATGCGGGGATCGTTTTGCGTTGTTAAGGTGGTATAGCCCGCGTTGCCCTCGGCTACCAGGACCGACCCCGTGCTCTGGCCCTGTTTAGGTGGCATGACCGAAACTACAATAGAGACATGCCCCGGCGCACCTGGATGGTCCAGTACAACGATATCGCCGGGAGCGGGAAGCGCCTGCCCATTTGGTATGCGGTTCCAGCCGGGCCAACTGGCGGCTCCTCCCCAATAATCTTTGGCGAGTTCAATGCCACCATGATCAGTTGGCAGAGGAAAGCCTGCCATGTGATATGCAGCCCTCACAAAGGCGACGCACTGTACGTTGTTGGCCGGTTCGCCTCTCTGATGACTGTCGCGTAGATATGTATACAACTCTGTGAGATACGCAGCTGGCGTACTGTATTTGGGATTGAGGCCGGGAATCGGCAGAGGACTCATATCTGATGAGTCAAAGGCGTCCAAACTTGGTTTGACCAGATGTGACGCGATATTGAGCGCTTCTATCACCACGCTTGACCCTCCCCCTGTTTCAGAGGTAACCGCTTGTATTGCGGTTTGCTCCGCGACAGCGAATGCCCCGATTGCACAGAACAGGACGAAGAAGCAGGCAAATGCAATAATAAGCAGCGATTGCAGACCTAAGCCTGACATGACTCCCGACTTCTTGTTCATCTCCGATCGCTTTCTCCGCGCTTACTTGACTAGCATGACCAGTGAAACGCCCGTTGCTGCCGCGCCCGCCACTCCGCTGACCGCGCCCGATACGGCACTACCAACAGCCGCGCCGCCCGACATAATCATTTGTGTTGATGGGTTGAGGCGGAAGAGCGTGGGCATGCGTATGATAAACCAGAGGAAGGCAATATAGACGATGAGTTGAGAAAGGTTTACACCCGCCATCAAACTGTCTTTACCCATAAAGCCTGGAAGCTTGCCATCAATGACCTTGAAGATATTATCAAAGACAAACATCGAAACGATAATCCCAACGGTCTGTAAAAACTGCGACATGACGGTGCCAAACATCCCTTGCA
>JAICIM010000569.1 GCA_025928885.1 Ktedonobacteraceae bacterium
CCCACACCCCCACCACCCCACAATCACCATCTAAAATCCTAATTCTGACGCTGCCCTGTTCTAATTTCCCCACCCACTCACCCCAACATCCAACCCCCCCCGCGGCTACGAAATTGGAGAGATTACATAGAAAGAACCACCTATGCCCGAAATCGATATCTTGCAATATATCCTGGTTCGTCGCGCTCACGGGCCATCCTGGTCGCACGACGCCTCACAGCTTGCTTTTGTGGCCGATACAAGCGGACTCGACCAGGCATGGCTCCTGGACATGCAAACCCGTGAGCAGCGCCAATTTACACAATTTACTGAGCGCGTCGGCCTCGTCGCATGGTCTCCCCGCGCTCCACAGTTGATTGTAACAGTCGATGCGGGCGGGAACGAGTACGATCAGCTCGCGCTGGTTCAGTTCCCCTCCGGCGAGGTCCGCACCCTCACCAACGCGCCCGGCGTCATTCATCACTTTGGCGCGTGGTCGCCCGACGGACAATCCATCTGCTATAGCAACAACCAGCGCCACCCGGCCTTCTTCGATGTCTGGATCATGAACATTGCGACCGGCGAGACGCGTTGTGTCCTCGAACAGGACGCCAGCCTGATGCCCTCCGCATGGTCGCCCGCTGGCAACGCACTACTGGTGACGCGCCTCAATACCGAGCTGGATCAGGATTTGTTGCTGCTGCCACTCGATGGAGGGCAGCCGCGCCTGCTCACCTGCCATGAGGGCGAGGCCACTTATGAATATCCCACCTTCGCCCCCGACAGTCAGAGCCTCTATGTGCTGACCAACTATCAGCGCGAGTTTATGGCCCCCGCTCGCCTCGATCTTGCCTATCCCACGCTCCCACAAAAGCACGCGCCATTTACCCTACTCGCCGATACCGCCTGGGATGCCGAGGCAGGCATGGCGATATCGCCCGATGGAAAGCAACTGGCCTGGGCAATCAACGAGAATGGCTGCTCACATCTTGTCTTCTACGACACGACAAGCGCTCAGGAGTTGTCTGCTCCCGCGCTGCCAGCGGGCGTCGTCGAGGGTCTGCAATGGTCGCCACAAACAAACGAGGTCGCGTTTAGCTTTAACGGCACCCGCTTCAACGGCAACATCTGGACCGCCTCGCCAGCACACGCACAACAGGTCACGGCTGTTCCGATGGGGATCGAGCAGAGCAGCCTTGTGCAGCCCGAGCTGATCCACTATCCCACCTTTGACGGACGAGAAATACCCGCCTATTTCTATCGCCCACAACAGACGGATCGCGCCAACGCGGCGGGACAGCTCCCCGTCATCATCTTCGTGCATGGTGGCCCGGAATCGCAATTTCGTCCGCTCTACGCAGCCCCCTGGATGCCGCCGCTGCAATACTATCTGCATCGCGGCTTCGCAGTGCTGGCCCCCAACGTGCGCGGCAGCAGCGGCTATGGCAAGACCTACGTGCATCTCGACGATGTGCAGCGCCGCCCCGATAGCGTGGCCGATCTCAAAGCAGCCGTTGCATGGCTTATCAAGCATGGCAACGCTGATCCAAAGCGCATCGGCATCATGGGCAGGAGCTACGGCGGCTAGATGGTGCTGGCCGCTATCACCAGCTATCCCGATCTCTGGGCCGCTGCGGTTGATATGGTCGGGATCGCCAACTTCGTCTCATTTCTTGAAAAGACCGGTCCCTGGCGGCGGGCGTGGCGAGAAGCGGAATATGGCAGTCTGGCCCATCATCGCGACATCCTGGAACAGATCTCGCCCATTCATGCTGTCGATCGCATCACAGCGCCGCTCATGGTCCTGCACGGAGCCAACGATTCGCGCGTCCCGGTCAACGAGGCCGAGCATATCGTTGCCGCCCTGCGTGCTCGTCAGGTCCCGGTCCGCTACCTGCGCTTTGCAGACGAGGGCCATTTTATGCTGCGCCACACCACACAAACCACCGCCTATCCAGCAATCGGCGATTGGTTTGAGCAATATATGCCCTAATATCTCAGAGCGCTTTGTAGATAATAAATATGTTGCTCTAAAGCATGGAGGTCCTGCGACCGGGCGGCTTTGAAGGCTTCGGTATAGGGAGGGTAGAACTGAAAATAGAATTCGCGATAGAACTCTAGCCGGTGCCAGAACGTTGGATCAGGAGCAAGCTGTGCAAGGCTCCTGATCTCTTCGACGCGCTCCCTGCCCCAGCGCAGATATAGCCCGATAAAATCTAACGCCGGATCTCCAATGGCAACTTCGCCCCAATCAATCACGCCGCACAGCGTCCCCTGTGCCGGGTCGCAGAGCAAGTGATGCAGCCAGAGATCGCGATGAATGAGCGCCGGAGCAAAAGGCAACAGAGCATGGCGCGTCAGGTACGTCTCCCACAGTTGTTGCGCTTTCTTCCGCATCGCATCGGACAAATGGGGAAAGACGGCGGCCTGAATCTGCTCAAACCGCCTCTGATACAACTGCACCCAGAACTCAACCGTCCCGCCCCTCACTTCACAGCTTCGCGCCTGATCCAGCGGGAATTGATGCAGTTCAGCGAAAAATTGGGCCAGCGACGGCAGGAGGTTCTTCTGCATCTGGGGAGCAATACGGGGATCATTCAGCCAGATCCCTTGCAGTTTGTTGTAGCCAACAAAGGGGTGAGGATACTGCTCGTCTGGTTGCCAGATATAGGAGAAATGCGGAACAGGAGTTGCGAACCTCTCTGCTAACAGCGGCAATAGCTTAATTTCGCGTGTTATCTGCGCTGCTGTTGCTCCGTTGCGTGGGAAACGGAAGATCAGATCATGATTGACCTGTAACACAAAATTGTCTCGCCCCCGTGTTACAGGCAGTGCGGAAGCGATATGAAGCTGAGGAAAGCCATAGTGCAGGGCCGCGATGGCCCGTTGCATGCTCATTCCCAGGCCAATCCTCGTATTCATTTGCGCTTCTTCTCTACCCCTTTCTCTTGTTAGCCACCCGCTTTCGATCCCGGGGTGGGCGTCAGCAGTGGCACAACGGGCGCCTTCCCCCCCGCTGATGTGGTCGGCGTCACCACCACTGATTTATTCCCGGTTGTCGGAGGCGTCGTGGCCGTTGCGGTCGGCGTCTCCCCTGGTGTCACGGTTGGCGTCTCTCCTGGCGTCACCGTTGGCGTCACATCTTCCAGTATCGGCGTCGTCGTTGGTGTCTCCCCTGGCGCAAGCGGCGTGATTGGCGTCACTTGCGTCGTCTCTACTGTCGTCGGCGTCTCCCCTGGTGTCACGGTTGGCGTCTCTCCCGGCGTCTCCGTTGTCGTGCTTGTAGCTTCGGTCGTTGGCACCACCCCTGCGCTCTGCTGTGATGATGGAGCAAGCAGGGTGCATTGGATCGTACGCTTATTGGTATCGGCTGGCGTATCCGTTCCCTGCCCGGAGTTCGAGACCAGCCAGGGCGGGATCGTGCAACAGAACGATTGCGAACCGAGCGTTATAGGATATTGTACCCCATTTGACGTTGCGCCGCTTGTGGGATTGCCGGTACAGGGCTGAGTCGTCGTTGCCGTTGTCGTCGCGCCCGCAGGACTGGTAGCGGTAGCCTGGTTGCTGCCAGCACGATAGCTGGCGATGAACTGGCTCATAGTGCTAAACTGGGCCAGCGGCGCACCGCTGCTGGGGTCAACCATATCCAGCGATCCCGCACCGGCCCGCCCGCCAAGCTGATACTCGTTTGCCATAATCACGCCATATTGCTCGGCCTGAATCATATCTTCGAGCGCCTTCGTCGTAAATTCCTGCATGGTCGCGGCATCATGATTGGGCGTTTTCCCGTCCTGCCAATCATAATTATACTCTGTTATAGCCTGCGGCACATCATGACCAAGTGTGCTCTGAATGACCGCGCCTATCTCCTGGGCATGCTTGGAAAAATTAATATGGCTGCCGCTTTCGCAATCCTGGAGCGTCCGATTAGTGCAAGGGTACATATGCCAGCTCACCACGTCGGGCGGATTGCTTTTGACAGCGGAGAGAAATTGTTTGATCCCGTTGGCGTCGGGCGAGGCAAGCACCGGCCCGATAAATTTGGCGGCAGGATTGGCCTGCCGTAACGCCGGGATATTCGCGTTCCACGTCGTGATATAGCTGCTGAGCGGATCTGGCTCATTGCCAAACTCGTAAAGTTGGCAGCGATTCCCCAGCATTTGCACGACCTTGAGCGCATCACCGGGATTGTGCCAGCTTAAAATACCGAGGCATTGAGCGCCTGACTGCTCAACCAGTTTTACGCGCTGGTCCGCATTCTGTGCCGTCAGGGGAATACGAATCAACGGCATGCCAGCTGCCTTCACTCGCGCCAGAATTGCTGGATTGCTCAATGCGATCGGGTCCCAGGCCACTTCGTTTGTGCCAAATAAATAGGATGAAACCCCATCTTTCCAGATTTGCTGCCCTGGTAAAACGGGCGTCACGCCGCTGGCTGGCAGAAAATTGAGCAGGACCAGACCAACACTCATAACAATCGATAGCAGAGCGGTGATCAATACTCCATACGGCGCACGTAGCGGTTGTGATGGTTTTGGCAGGCGAAACAACAGGCTGTGCGGCATCATCAATCCCTTTCTTGCACGCTATCTGAAGCAAGCGAGTGCTGACCGACTTAGCGGGCGCATAGCGGCTCATCACAAGTGTATAAAATGGAGTGCGAAAAAATA
>JAICIM010000609.1 GCA_025928885.1 Ktedonobacteraceae bacterium
ACCGCTTCACCATCGATATTCCCGGCCCCGACGATCTGGAGGTGACAGGCTCGATTTTTGAGCACGAATTTACCATCACGCGCGGCGGACAGACGGTAGCAACGGTCTCGAAACGCTGGTTCGCGCTCACCGATACTTACGGCGTTGATATCGCCCCCGGCCAGGACGATGTACTCATCCTTGCCAGCGTCCTCGCACTCGATCTCGCCGAAGACAAAGAGCGCGAGAGTCGCCACGACTAACATTTCCTGAAAAGCTTCCCATGTCGTCGCGCTGATTTCCTCGCGCGGCGACGCTCCATCCCTTCAAATGAAAAAGCTGGATCAGTGCGTTCATCGCTTCATCCTGCCAGAAAAAACTATCCACAAGTACATGTATTTCTTCTGTTTTTTACGCCAACACATGCTCTATGCTGCAAATAACGAAGATATGCTATTACAATATATAACCTCAACCAGAGGAGAGTGTTATAATGGTGGCTGAGAGAAGAAATAGAGTAGAGGATCACATCATGCTTCATCCATTGGCGAACAATCCCCTGCGCACGCGTGCCGATATACAGGAGGCGGTGAGAGCTATCTTCACACCGCTGGTGAGCTGTTTCAGTCGTGGTCACGCACAGGTAACGATCGGGCAGACGGGGGCGCATTACGCGAACAGCTATGCCGGACTGGAAGGCTTTGCGCGTCCGCTCTGGGGCGTAGCACCGCTGCTGGCTGGCGGCGGCTCTTTTGAGCATCTCAACCTCTATCACCAGGGGCTGGCTAATGGCTGTGATCCTCACCATCCCGAATACTGGGGGCAGCCGCGCGATTATGGGCAGGCGTTGGTTGAGATGGCTCCAATCGGGCTGGCCCTCGCTCTGGCCCCTGGCTATTTCTGGGAACCGCTCCATCCCTCCACCAAACAAGAGTTGGCCCACTGGCTCTCGGCGATCAACGAGGCAAAGGTGGGCGACAATAACTGGCTCCTCTTTCGCGTCATGGCAAATATCGGTCTGTCAACTGTCGGCGTTCCCTACGATCAAGAAGCGCTTCAGGCTGCACTGGAGCTTCACGAAACGTTCTATCTGGGCGATGGTTGGTACGCAGACGGCCACAGCATGCAGCGCGACTATTACAATACATTTGTGATGCACCTGATCGGGCTGATCTATGCTCGTTTCGCGGCTCAAAGCGATCCCGCACGCGCTCAACGCTACAAAGCCTGGGGCGGTGAGTTCGCGCACGATTTCCAGCACTGGTTTGCCGCTGATGGTGCAGCGCTGCCATTTGGACGCAGCCTTACCTATCGCTTTGCACAAGGAAGCTTATGGGGCGCTCTGGCCTTCGCTGATGTAGAAGCGCTACCGTGGGGCGTGATGAAAGGGCTGGCCCTGCGTCACCTGCGCTGGTGGGCGCAACAACCCATATTTCACAACGACGGCACGCTCTCTATCGGCTATGCCTATCCCAATCTCACTATGGCCGAAACGTATAACGCGCCTGGTTCACCCTACTGGGCCTTTACCTTTTTCTTGCCGCTCGCCCTCTCGGAGACACATCCCTTCTGGACAACTCACGAGGAACCGCTCCCCGACCTTCCTGCCATCCAGCCTCAAAAACACCCGCATATGCTGCTCTGTCGCACGCCGGGACAGGTCTTTGCCCTGAGCAGCGGTCAGCATGATATGGGGGTGCGACACGGTGAGGCCAAATATGCCAAATTCGCCTACTCCACCAGCGCTGGCTTCAGCGTTCCCAGCGCCTCTTACGGCATGGCTGCCGGTGCTTACGATAGCATGCTGGCGTTGAGTGATGATGGGCAACATTTTCGCGTGCGTGAGGTGCCGTTAGAGGCGCGGCTGGAAGACGAAACGCTTTATTCGCGCTGGTCGCCCTGGCCAGAAGTTGAGATCGAGACATGGCTGCTCCCTCGCCTGCCCTGGCATATCCGCATCCATCGCCTGCGCACGTCAATCAAGCTCTACAGCATCGAGGGAGGCTTCGCACTTGACCGCACCGAGCCAGCGCACCCCGCCCAGAGCTTAGACAAGCAGGAGCAGCAGGGAGCGGCTCTGGCGCTCTATCCAGCCGGCTGGAGCGGCATTCGCGATCTGCAGGACCAGCGGCAGGGCAAGGTCGTCGTTGCTGATCCCAACACCAACCTGCTGCACCCGCGCACAGTTATCCCCTCCCTGCTTGGAGAATACGAGCCAGGCGAACACTGGCTGGTCTGTGCGGTGGCATGCGAAACCGATCTGGCTAGCTATGATGCACAATGGCAGCAGCCGCCCACGTTGGGAGAGAGGGAGCAACAGATTCTGGCCCGCTATCCATAAATAATTATAGCCGCTTGAACGCTGCTTCACCCTTCATCATCGAGAGCAGCAGCCGCAGCAAGCGGTCCCTGATCGCGGGATGCTGTTGAATGACATCGTACAATTCAGCGGCCTCTACCTCGCGGCCCAGGATCAACAGGGCGAGATATTTGTTAATATAAACGCCTGGATCGTTGGTAGCTGCGTTTGGATCAAGTTGCGCCGCCCGATCGCAGGCGATTATAACCTCTTCATAGCGCCGCATGTGCATCAGGGCCGCGCTTTTATTGACATAGGTAATGGCGTCATCTGGATTGATCTTGATTGCTTGTTCACAGGCTGCCAGCGCCTCTTCATAGCGTTGCAGTGGCAGCAAGATCATGGCCTTATTACTATAAGCAATCGCGTCATCTGGATCGCAGCGAATCACCTGCTCAAGCTGCTCCAACGCCTCTTCATATTTGTTCTCAGACAACAGCTTTGCCGCCGCTTCATAATATACCTTTGTCTCTTCAGAGTTACCGCTCATCAATATCTACCTTTCCTACAATGAGACGCCGCAATAATATATATTCATCCTCTTGCCGGTTGTTAACAACAGCATTTTTATCTACCAACACAAAAATCGTCGTTACCCGTATCAATATATGCCAGAAAAGCCATCCTGCACAATATTCTCATGCAAATTAGGCTAAATAGATAGCATCATGGGGGTATTTCAGGCTTGACATGTTCTTTACACAACCGCTAAGCTAAATCTATCTGAACAACTGAAGGAGGATGGATGGATACATTTATTCCGGGCATTGAACTCAACCGTCGCTTCTATGAAGAGGCGATACGTCCCCTGCTTGCACAGCATTTCCCGGCGCTCGCATATGCTGCTGCTCTGATTGGTCCGGGCAGCGATGTATTGGGCTTTGACACGGCGATGTCGATGGATCATGATTGGGGTCCGAGGCTGCTGATTTTCCTGCGCGAACAAGATACGGCCCTGATCCCCTCCATTGATACAATCCTCCGCACACAGTTACCACATAGCTTTGCAGGCTTCCCCGTCAACGTGGTAGAGGCTGTAGACGAACCAGGGATTACACAAATGCAGCAGACCACAGAGGGTGAAGTTCATCATCGTATCTCGTTGCAAACGCTGCGGGGTTTTCTTCAATATCGCCTGGCTTATGATAACGCACAACCGCCCACTGCCGCCGACTGGCTCACCTTCCCCTCGCAGGAATTGCGTAGCCTGACAGCAGGGGCCGTTTATCATGATGAGATCGGCGAACTGACGACTTTACGCGCTCGTCTCGCATGGTATCCTCACGATGTCTGGCTCTATCTGCTCGCCTGTAGCTGGCAGCGTATCGGACAAGAAGAGCATCTGATGCCGCGTGCAGGCTTTGTGGGCGACGAGTTAGGGTCGGCCCTGATCGGCTCACGGCTGGTACGCGATATCATGTTTTTATGCTTCCTGTTAGAAAAGCACTATGCACCCTACCCGAAATGGTTTGGCACAGCCTTCAAGCAGCTTGATTGTGCGGCAACTCTTCAACCAATTCTCTGGCATGCGGAACAGGCGAGCAACTGGCAAGAGCGCGAGGCTGCTCTTTGTGAAGCCTACACCCAGCTTGCCCACATGCATAACGCCACCGGGATGACACGCACAATGCCAGAAGCAGTTTCCAGCTTTCATGATCGGCCATTTCGCGTCATCCAGGGCGAAACATTTGCCCGCCCTTTGCTTGAGCAGATTACAGACCCAGCCGTGAGACGATTAACAACCCGGCCATTGATTGGCAGCATCGATCACTGTAGCGATAGCACTGATCTACATGCGGTAGGACACTGGCGTGCGGTGTTACGCCAATTGTATGAGTAACCAACCCATTAACCAAATTCGTAGCCGCGCGACTTTATCGCGCTCGTGGCATGTTTGAGGATGGTGAACCCAGGCGCGA
>JAICIM010000113.1 GCA_025928885.1 Ktedonobacteraceae bacterium
ATGAATCTTGTAGTCGTGCCAACTAAAGATGATACTATTTCGCTTGCAAAGGTGCAAGTCTCCATAGGTGTACATAGTACACTGACTCATACCATGACCTATAGTAACTTGTCAACAGCCCGCATACCTGTGTCTCTCCCTGCCATCACCACGTTATAGATAGGTGGGAAGGTCAGACCATTTTCGCTTATTGCTGTCCTCGCTTTCCCAAGTTTGTTCGTGTATCAAAAAGAAGGTGTGGTTGCCATGCCTCTACTTCTATTACGTAAAACGCTTTATTTTTGTAGGCAGGTGGGTGTATATTGATTGCTCATTTCCCAAATCCGGTGCAGAAAAATTCGATTGCCGTGCTCGATGGCGTTCGGGCTATTGCGTGCCTCTTAGTGATTATCTATCACGTGAACCTTCAGGCTCAATTTGTACATATATGGCCACGCGACCAGATCAGTCCTGCCGTTGGCTCCCTCGCGGTGATGGGATGGACCGGCGTGACGCTCTTCTTCATACTCTCCGGTTTTTTGCTGTTTATGCCCTATGCGAAGGCGCTGGTCCTGGGTAGCCCGTGGCCCTCAACCCGTACATTCTTCCTGAAGCGTGTCTTGCGCATCTTTCCAGGCTACTATGCCTCGCTCTTCCTGATCGTGCTGTTTGCGCACCCTGAGTACTTCCAGCCAGCTCATTGGCGCGAGCTGTTTCTGTTCCTCATTTTCTTTATGGATTCAGATACAGCAACCTTTCAGCGCATCAACGGTCCCTTCTGGACGCTGGCGATTGAGTGGCAGTTCTATCTGCTGCTCCCCTTTCTAGCGCTTGGTTTCCGCTGGCTCATGAATCGCTTCAAGAAGCGTTGGCACTTGCCAACGCTGATTGGTTGCCTCTTGTTGATGATTGCCTGGGGACTCTTTACGCGCTACTGGGGCAGCTACTTTTTTGCTCATCCCGATGCCACTATACTGATGCCGCGTGAGGCTTTCAACTACGTGTTGTTCTTCCTCTACGGTGTGGGTGGCAAGTTTTTTGAAGATTTCGCCATCGGCATGCTCATTTGCCTTTGCTACGTCTACACTCGCAATGCCTCGCGCGACCACTGGCTCACGCAGCGTTTATGGCGGGTCTCGCCCTGGCTCTGGTTGAGTGGCCTGCTCTGGCTGCTGTTTATGGCGCTCTGGCCCAATGTCCCGGCCCTCGCCTTCCTGGAGCCATATATTGCCCGCAGCGGCTGGCTGGTTGAGATCGGCTTTTCGCTGGGGTACGGTCTCTGCATGCTGGCCTTGCTCTTCGGTCCCTTTGAACTGAAGCGCCCGTTTGAGTGGATGCCGTTGCGCTGGATCGGTGGCATCTCATATAGCCTGTACATCTGGCATCTGCCCATCATCTTTGCGTTTATGGCCTATGTATTCCCATATGTGCAGGACTGGCGTAATGGGGTCGTATATGCTCTCTTCTGGCTCTGCGTTGCCCTGGTCGTCTTCCCGTTCTCCTACGCCTTCTATCGCTTCTTTGAATGGCCCTGGATCAAGAAGGGGAGCAAACTGCGTGCAAAAGAGCGACAGGCAACGGTATCACAAGCTCAGGAGCAACCAACCGAAGATGAGAACCGTTACGCCACCGCGAACCATTCGTAGCCGCGCGACTGTATCGCGCCTGGGGCCACGTGTGTGGATAGGTGAAGCAGGTGCGATACAATCGCGCAACTACGAAGTTTCATTGTACATTTCCTGCGCGTGGGCGATCCAGGCTAACAGGGGATGGCGGTGTTCTTGATAGCCTGGCATCCATTCTTGAGCCAGTGTATCAAACTGGATGCTGCAACCTTTGACTGTTTCGAGGATGCCCATCGCTGTATAAGGGTGGCGTGTCAGGTTCAATTGAGCGATGAAATCATTGCCCATGCCGCCCTCGCGATGGTGGCTTGTGTTGTATGCACGGTCTCGCAATATCATTGCCAGGACGCAGAGATCTTGTATAAGCTCCAGGGCTAAATGAGTGGCAATCAGCAGATCGTTGCGCATCACTTTGTTGGTAATAAGCATGCCTTTAAACCAGAACTGATTACTCATTTGCTCAAACTCTGTTGAAGGGATCTGTGGCGCGGTTGGTGGCCCGACTGTGATGCGTGCTAGATTCTCATCAACGACAGGTGAGCGCGAAAAAAGCAGTTTTGTCGCTGCGCTGTAAATAGGCTGTTCCAGAAAGTGTGCCTCTTCCACACAAGTACAGTCGATGCGGCGAAAATCGGTGAAGCAGACGCGCGTGGTGCCACCATGAGCATACACCGATTGGTCGAAAGTGTAGAGGTTGCCCAACGGTTCTAACCAGGCGAGCGTGGGAAAAAATGTTGAGAGCATGCCGTTGGCGACCACCAGCGTTGAATCGATATCGCTCCAGGTATCAGGCTGAATAGTGGGGTTAGCGTAGGAACCTTTCAAGATTAGCGCCCGCGCCGCCTCCTGTGGTTCCAACAGCGCAGTCATATTGCGCACCATTGTCTCTTGCCATTGATCCTTCTGAATCATTGCATTTTGTTCCTCTCCTCTTTGAATTGCACCAGTATTATCCTAACACTTGTCGTCTATTTTTGCAGAGACGAAACCGTTTAATTAGGCAGACTCGTATCCTAAATAAAGGAGTAAGAGAGGGGCGATTTATGACCATGACCGATACATCATATGTTCTTGTTGTTGACGACGATTCGGCACTATTACAAGCGCTACCGCAAACGCTCTATTTGCGCATAAAGGATATCAAAATTGACACTTGCGATTCTGCCCACAAAGCGCTGGAACTGGCGCGTCAGCAGGATTATGACGCGATTATTAGCGATATTAAGATGCCGGGTATGGATGGGTTAACGCTGTTGGAGGAGCTGCGAGAGATACGACCGGAGACTCCAGTTTTGTTGATCACCGGTCATGGCGAACACAATCTGGCGATTCAAGCCTTGCGCGGCGGCGCGTATGATTATATCCTCAAGCCGGTTGATCGCGATACCCTGGTGGCGGCGTTGCAACGTGCGATTCAAACGCATCAATTGCGGAGGCGCGTCCTGGAGCAGCATATTGCCCTATCGATGCATGCGCAGGTGTTGGAGCAGCAGGTCCAGAAGCGTACGGCGGAGCTTGAGGCAGCAAATGCTGCAAAAGAGAAGCTCATGGAGATCGTTTCCCACGAATTGAAGGTTCCATTGGAAAATTTGAAGGGGATGACACAACTTTTGCAGCGGCAGCTCGATGCCGAAGCGCCTGGAGAGGTGCTCAAGCAGGGATTGGTGGATATGGAGCATTCCGTTGAGCGTACGCATGCGCTGGTGCAGGATATGTTGGATAGCTCAGGTATGGATACCAATATGTTTGTGCTGCACCGCGAACCGCACGATCTGGTTGATCTTTGTCATCATCTGCTCGATGAATATACATTGGGAGCCGGACCAGCCTTCACCTGTGAATTTCGCGGCGATCTGGTCGAGGCCGAAGTCGATGCGAAGCGCTTACGTCAGGTGATCGTGAGTCTGTTGGGCAATGCACAAAAAGAAGCGCCCAAAGGTTCGCCCATTACCATCACGCTGCAACAATCGGGCTATGAAGCGATTATTTCGATTCGCGATACAGGTGATGGTATTCCTCCTACTGTTCTGACACAGATTTCTGAGCAGCTCTCTCTGATGCCCGATGTCAAAGCATATGGTCCGCATGCCGGGCTATGTCTGGGTCTGTATGTCGCACGCAAGATTGTGGAGCGGCACGGTGGCCATATCGCTATTCAGAGTACGCAGGGTCAGGGCAGCATGTTCTCTATCTACCTGCCTTTATATGTAGATGCCAGCAGAACGCGGATCGATGCTCAGACGTTGGAGATGCATACCCAGGCCGTCTGGACCCTCATTCATTGAGCCGCTTTTTCCCTCAAAAGGATTGACAGGCTTTACGAGCTTATGCTACTATTGCTCTTATGGGTGTACGAAATCTATCAAAAAGATAAGAGCATCTCTTCTTTTCTATGAGCTATTCTACTGGCTGCTCATGCTTGTAGTCTCTGCTGAAGGAACCTACCCAACCTCTATGCTGAGAGGGACACTCTGTTGCTCTCGCTAATTGACTGTATGCGCCTTTCTCTACATGTTGTCACACTTCTGAACGATGAACGATAAGCGGCTCCTTGCTGCTGCCTGCAACGCAGGTCGATTCGTGTGGTTAAAAAAGGAAGTTCTACATGCATATCCCGTTGGGAGAATATAGGCAATTGCTCGTGACCTATCTTGCTCCTCAGTGGCGTCGTGTGACTTTGCTTGCGCTCTGCCTCCTGGGTGGGATCGGGTTGCAACTGCTGAATCCACAACTGTTGCGTGCTTTTATTGATGCTGTTACCTCGCCACATGTCCCGTCATTTCTCGTCCAGATTGCGCTCCTCTTTATCGGCGTGGCGCTGGTGCAACAGCTTGTCACCATCGTGGCAACCTATCTCAGTGAGCGCGTGGGTTGGACCGCCACCAATGCGCTGCGGGTTGACCTTGCACTGCATCTGTTGCGCCTGGATCTCAGTTTTCACAAAGAGCATACCCCGGGAGCACTCATAGAGCGGGTTGATGGCGATGTGACGGCGCTGGCAAACTTCTTTTCGCAATTTGTCATTCGCATCTTTGGCAACCTGCTCCTGCTTGTTGGTATCCTGATTGTGCTGATCTGGATAGATTGGCGCATCAGTCTGGCTTTGGTGCTCTTTGCCACCATCGTGCTGTTCGCTTTGCTGGCGGTGCGCAATATCGCCACGCCGCATTGGAAGGCGTATCGTCAGGCCAGCGCCGATCTTTACGGTTTTCTAGAGGAGCGTCTGACCGGAACAGAAGATATCCGCTCAAATGGTGCGCAAAGCTATATGTTGCGCCGCCTCTTTACCCATACCCGCGAGCGGTTGCGCACAGCGTGGAAAGCCAGGCTGATCGGTGCCGTTCCCTGGGGCCTGCCTATCTTGCTCTTCGCCTTTGGCAATCTGCTGGCTTTTGCGCTGTCGGCCTGGCTCTATCGGGCGGGAGCGATGACGCTCGGCACCGCTTTTATCATCTATTATTATACGCTGCTGATCTACCAGCCCATTATGGGCATTATGAACGAGTTAGAAGATTTTCAACTGGCAAGCGCTGGTCTGGTGCGTATTCGCGAGTTGTTGCGCGTGAAGAGCAAACTGGAAGACGGTCCCGGCGTGACCTTTCCAGTGGGACCGCTGGCAGTTGAGTTTGAGGATGTGAACTTTGGTTATGGCGAGGCGGAGATGGTGATTAAAGATCTCTCGTTTCGCATCGAGCCGGGCAAGGTACTGGGCCTGCTGGGGCGTACCGGCAGCGGCAAAACCTCACTGACGCGCCTCATCTTCCGACTCTACGATCCAGCAACAGGCAGCATTCGCCTGGGAGGACAGGATATCCGCTTCGCAGCCATCGCCGATCTGAGAAAGCGTATCGGCATGGTGACGCAGGATGTGCAGCTCTTCCATGCGACTGTGCGCGACAATCTGAGCTTTTTTGAGCAGAGCATCAGCGATGAACGTATCCTCCAGGTGCTTGAGGATCTTGGCCTGATGGGATGGTACAACAAGCTGGACGATGGCCTCGATACTATGCTTGCAGCCGGTGGAGGTGGTCTTTCGGCGGGAGAAGCGCAACTGCTGGCTTTTACCCGCGTGTTTCTGCATGATCCTGGATTGGTGATTCTGGATGAAGCCTCGTCGCGGCTGGACCCGGCGACCGAAAGCCTGATCGAGCAGGCAGTGGACAAACTGCTCAAGGGGCGTACAGGCATCATCATCGCCCATCGCCTGCATACGATTCAGCGCGTCGATACAATCATGATCCTCGATCGGGGGCGTATCTGCGAATATGGAGAGCGGGTACAGCTTGCCGCCGATCCAGCGTCGCGCTTCTCGCGCCTGTTGCAAACGGCACACGAGGCGAACGACGTTGTGGAGGATGTTGTTGTTCCATCTCGATCCATTACCACGAAGGGAGAGCAGAAGTGAAAGGCTGGCAATTCTTCTGGGGCCTGATCCGCTTTCGGCCCTGGCTCTACATTCTCAACTGTTTCTCGATCATCATGGTCATGCTTTTTGATATGATCCTGGGCTTTGTGGCACGCGATTTTTTCAATCAGCTCAGCGCGGTGCCGCAGGTCGATATTCAGTTCTGGTGGCTGGCTGCCCTCGTGTTGGGTAGCGCACTGGGGCGCATTACCTTCCTCTATGGTTGCCAGTTGACCAATGCGCCGTTCATGTTCACCAATTCGGCGTTGCTGCAAAAGAACATTTTTACCCGCATTCTGGAACTGCCCGGTGCGCGGGCGCTCCCGGCTTCGTCGGGCGAGGCCATCAGTCGCTTGCGCGACGATGTGGACGAGAACTCTATGTTCTTGATGGGTTTCAATGACCTGATCGCCTTCACGGTCTTTGCATCGTTCGCCTTTGTCGTCATGTTTACGATTAACCGCTGGATTACTCTAGCTGTGTTTGTGCCGCTACTGCTCGTCACTCTGATCGTCAATACGGTTGGGCAGCGGATTCGGCGGCAGAGGCGCGAGAGTCGCGAGGCGATGGGCGATGTCACGGGCTTTCTGGGAGAGCTGTTCGGGGCGGTGCAGGCGATTCAGGTGGCGAGCGCGGAGGAGCGGATCATCGCGCATTTTCGTAAACTGAACAATGTGCGTCTTGAGAAGACCGTGCGCGATCGTGTGCTCGATCAGATCTTGCAGGCATTTTTCGCCAATACCGTGAGCGTGGGGACCGGGGTTATCCTGTTGTTGGCTGGTCAATCGATGCATGCAGGGACGTTTACGCTGGGCGACTTTTCGCTTTTTGTCTACTATCTTGGCTGGCTCACCGAGTTCACGGCCCACTTTGGCAAGATCCTCACCGGGTATAAGCAGGCTGAGGTCTCCGTTGAGCGCTTGCTGACGTTGTTGAGGGGAGCGCCATCACAGCGGCTGGTGGAGCATGGTCCCGTCTATACAAAGGGAGCGTTGCCGGAGGTTCCGGCTCTCCTGTTACAGGATGGCGATGCGCTGAGCCAGTTGGATATCAGCGATCTCACCTATCACTATCCCGATACCGGGCGCGGCATCGAGGGGATCGATCTGCATATCCAATGCGGCACATTGACAGTTATTACGGGGCGCATCGGTTCTGGCAAGACGACGCTCTTGCAGACGTTGCTGGGACTGCTGCCAAAAGAGCGGGGCGAGATTGCCTGGAATGGCAGAGCAGTCGCTGATCCCGCGACCTTCTTTGTGCCGCCTCATAGCGCCTATACCGCCCAGGTGCCGCGCCTGTTCAGCGATACCTTGTACGACAATATTCTGCTGGGACTGCCCGAAAGCGAGCAGAAGTTGAAGGCGGCGCTACAACTGGCGGTATTGGAGTCCGATATCGCGGAGATGGAGCAGGGGCTGGAGACGGTGGTTGGTCCAAAGGGCGTGCGTCTGTCGGGGGGGCAGATTCAGAGAGCGGCAGCGGCGCGTATGTTTGTGCGTCCGGCGGCCCTGTTTGTCGTGGATGACCTCTCCAGTGCGCTCGACGTGGAGACCGAGACGCTTTTATGGCAGCGTATCTTCGCCCAACGCGCTGCGACCGTGCTTGCCGTCTCGCATCGCCGGGCAGCGTTGCGTCGCGCCGATCATATCCTCGTCCTCAAGCATGGGCGCGTAGAGGCTCAGGGGACGCTCGACGAGTTGCTGGCAAGCAGCGCTGAAATGCAAAAGCTGTGGCATGGCGATGCTGATAGCGATGAGAGAGAAGATGAGGAAACGTTGTTGATGGAGTGATCGAGCGGATGCATAAATATATGCAACACAATTGTTAATCGGCTTGCAAAGCCAATCTGGACCTATCCGTATTGCATTTTTTTCCTGGAAATGTTATAGTATCGACAATAACAAAACGAGACTGTTTCGGAAAGAAAAGGGAAGCGCAGATGCACCCGAATGAGCAAGAAGTGCGTAGGGTTGGGAGGCCCCGTAGCCTGGAAGCCAAGCAAGCAATTCTCGATAATACCCTCTTATTGCTTGCGACGCAGGGGTACGAGGCAATGAGTATCGAGGAAGTTGCCACTCGCGCTGGCGTAGGCAAAGCAACCATCTATCGCTGGTGGGATTCTAAAGAGAGTCTGGCCCTTGATGCACTACAACACGTCTATGCCAGATACCCTGTTATCGATACGGGTGATCTGCGGCGTGACCTGATCGCTATGATTGAAGATTTTATACAACTGATAGAGGAGAAAAAACCGATACTGGGGGATTTGACCTTCAAGCTGCTAGGAGAGATCAAAACCCGCCCCGAACTTTTTCAAATGTTTTATACACGGATTGTGGAGCCGCGCTTGCAGCGGTTAGTGCAGATGATCGAGGGTGCTCAGCAGCGAGGGGAGGTGCGTCGGGATCTCGACCCCAGTGTGCTAGCAGGGCTTTGCTACAGTCCCTATATTATCTATCGCATGATGTGCTGTGGCCAAATAGTTTCACCTGGTGATCACTGGGCAGAGCAGGTAGTTGATGCGCTGTTGCATGGCATTGCTGCCCGTGATGAAGACAGCATATAAGATGGATATAAAACAAGAAAAGCCAATACGTGGTCAAGCAGTCAGTACATAGTAAGAAAGCATAGATATCGTATTGACAGATAATTTAAGGCACATATTGTTCCAGGACATTGCGGGCCTGGTATAAAGGTAGAGACATTTCTATGCAAAATTTGTCTTATAAATGGTTAGTAACGGTTGTCGTTATCTTCGGCATGTTTATGGTGCTGCTGGATACGACTATCGTTAATACCGCCATTCCGCATTTGCAGACAACTTTTGGCGCTCCACTGGCTGATGTGAACTGGGTTGCCACCGGTTACACACTGGCAGAAGGCATTGGCATCCCGCTCATGCCATTTTTTGCTGCCCTCTTGGGCAATAAGCGCTTCTATATTATCATTTTGATTCTATTTACTATTGGATCGGCGCTCTGTGGGCTGGCATGGAGCCTTTCGGCACTGATCGTCTTTCGTATCCTGCAGGGTCTCGCGGGAGCCAGCATGCTACCCCTCTCGATTACGTTGCTGTTCAGCGAGTTCCCACCGGAAGAGCGTGGCGTCGCGATGGGTGCGCTTGGTTTGCCGCTGATGGCGGCTCCGGCGCTTGGCCCAACCGTGGGAGGCTATATCGTCACGTATGTCGATTGGCGTATGTTGTTCTATATTAATGTGCCAATCGGTATTGTTGGAAGCATTTTGGCTATGATGTTCCTGCGCGATATCAGGACGCCGAGGACTCGTCCTCTGTTTTTTGATCTCCCAGGTTTTGCCGCATGCTCAATTGGCCTGGGTGCTTTGCTCTATGCCCTCGATAAAGCCGGATCTGATGGTTGGGGTTCCCTCATCGTCACAGGTTTCATGACATTCGGCATTCTCTCATTGATTGCCTTCATCTTTATCGAACTGGCCACCATTCAGAGCGGCAAGGACCCGTTGCTCGATATACGTATCTTTAGTTCCAGAACCTTCACGGGCGGCAACATTTCTCTGGCCTTGCTGGTGTTTGCGCTCTTTGGCGGTCAATTTCTGATACCGCTCTATCTGCAAAACCTGCGTGGACTGAGCGCGTATGATGCGGGTCTCATCTTATTGCCACAGGCGCTTGGTTCGATGGTCTCCTCGGTACTTGGTGGTCGTCTGGTGGATAAACTGGGGCTGAAGCAGGTCGTCATTCCAGGATTGGCACTGCTGGGTTTTGCGCTGTGGGGGTTATCGCGCCTGACACTGGACACACCATTTGCGGATTTTCAGTGGCTCCTGATCCTGCGTGGTCTGGCGCTAGGGTTCACCATGCAACCAGTGAGCGCAGGTGCGCTGGCCGAGATTAAACCTGCTATGCTCTCGCAGGCATCCTCGCTCAACTCGGTCGTACGCTCGATGTTCAGTGCTCTGGCGGTCGCCCTGGTTTCAACGCTTGTGACCAATCGTACCACGTTTCACTATCAGCGCCTCGCAGAGACGGTGACGCCGACTAGCTCAGCCGGACAGGGCTTGCAGCAGACGGCGGCGGCCTTTATGGGTCAGGGATTGACGCAGCAGGCAGCGTTTTTTGCAGCAATGGGGCAAATGGTTAAGCAATTGAAGCTGGAAGCCTACCTGCTAGCCATGAACGATACGTTTTTACTCACGTTGGGGGCTATCTTTCTCACCGCTTTCGTTGTGTTGTTTGTTATTCGCACTCCTCGTAAGGCGGCGGGTGAGGGAAGGTCAGCGATGGCTCTGGAACATATGCCAGAGGAATTCTCCAGCATGGAAGAAGAGCGGGTTGCCGAGCCGGTCGGAGCCGTTGCCTCGACGCAGCGCAAAAGTGAATCTGCCTTTGCCAGCTCTTCTTCAGATGCGCCCGTGAGGAGGTCGCCATCGACCACCCTTACCCATCAACAAAATAACTCTTCCACCTTAAATAAAGGAAATGCTCTGATGCCAGAGCAGAGAAAGGACAATCGTATGCGCCGCTTTATGCGCCCCTCCGTCATGATTCCCTCGATCATGCTGGCGGTCATCCTCATCGCTGGTGTCGTGGGGTATATCCTTTACAATAGCTACAACTTCTATTCAACTGACGATGCTCAGGTTTCTGGCACAATGGTGAACCTTGTTCCTCCTGCCGCTGGCACGCTGATTGTCTTGAATGTCGAGGTGGGCAGTACTGTGCAAGCCAATCAGGATATTGGCACCATCAAGCCCTCGGGCCTGCTGCCGGTGCAGCATATCTTCGCTCCCAGGACCGGGGTTATTGTGCAGGTTCCTGCCGTTGTTGGCCAGCTCGTGAATACGAGCACAACGATCGCGCAAGAGGTCGATCCGAGCAGCATTAAGGTGACGGCCAACGTAGAGGAGAGTGCAATTAAAAATATTATGGTGGGACAGGAAGTAGATATCCATGTCGATGCGTATAATAGCACGATGACCGGCCATGTCTCACAAATTGTTGGTGCCACAGCGGGCCAGTTTTCGTTGTTGCCATCGACGGACAATTCCAGTGGTAACTACACCAAAGTGAGTCAGCGCATCCCGGTCTACGTCAAGCTTGATGCGCCCTATGACGGGTCACTGGCACCTGGCATGAGCGTTGAGGTGACGATCCACCTGCATTAGTTCTGGCCTGTAAAATTACAAATAAAAAGAGTTCTTGTTTTTTTAGACAAGAACTCTTTTTATTTGTTTATGCCGTTTCAATACTTGCGACCTTGCATGGAGAGTAAGCGGAGAGACATGAAAGATGATCCATCTCATCGCATTGCTTGCAGGATATCCTTTGGTGGCACGCTCCGCTTCGTAATGGTCTGGCGCATCATATTTCCATACATACTGGTCGCCAGTGAACGTGGCAGCATTGTTGCCAGCAGACGATTGAAGTATCCGGGGATGTGGACGGCGCGGTTGGCGGCAAGAGCGGCCAGCCCCTCAGAGACACATTGCCTGGTTGTCATCGGCTTCATGGGCATGGTGGCCGGATCGAAACCGCTGACCGTGATCATAGGGGTATCGGTTGCCCCTGGTGAAAGGACGGTGACGTGTACTCCCATTCTTTGGAACTCGACGTGCAGCGCCTCGCCCAGACTCAGGACATAGGCTTTAGCAGCACCATATTCTGCAGCAAATGGGACGCCCTGCAAACCTGTCGTCGATGCGACGAGAAGCAGTCCGCCATGTCCGCGTTGTGCCAGGCGCGATCCGAAGTGATATGTCAGATCCAGGTGAGTCTGGACGTTGAGGCGGAGATCGCGTCGCAGCGCCTCATAATCCAGGCTTAAAAAGTCTCCAGCAAGCATCGCCCCCGCGTTGGATATCAGGAGGCCAATGTCCAGATCTCTGGTGGCTTCTGAGAGCTTTTCGAGAGCATCATTGGTGGTGAGGTCCAGCTCTACGACTCGGGTGGAGATGCCATAGGCGCGTGTAAGCTCACTTCCCAGTGTATTGAGCGCCTTGAGCCGTCGAGCAACGAGTACCAGATGGAGTCCGCTGGCGGCCAATTGTCGTGCAAACTCCTCGCCGATGCCTGAAGAGGCCCCGGTGATGACTGCCCAGGGGCCAAACGTGTTAAGAGCAATCCGTTTCATTGTCTTCTTCTCCAATATCTCTCTTTTGAGAAAGACGATATACATTCTGGACATCATGCCATACTTATGTTATAGCGCCTCTTTGCTTTTGCATCACCACTTTGTGCAACATTCGACCATTCATTTCCCGAAAGAGCGAATGTGGCGTCAGACGGTTCATCATCCGGTACAGCGCTCCTGCCACATGTGATGGACGGTTATCGCACAGAGCCGTAAGCCCTTCTGATACACATTGTTCCGTCGTCATCGGTCGCAATGGGGCGCTGGAAGCATCGAAGCCAATTTGCTCAAACAGAGGAGTGTATGTGGGACTGGGGAGAAGCACGGTGACGTGGACGTGATGCTGCTTGAGTTCGCTATGCAGGGTTTCTCCGAGCGTCAATACATAGGCTCTTGTTGCCGAGTCGTTCGCCATATAGGGAACCCCCTGCGACGCCCCCATTCCTGAGAGCAGGATGATCCCGCCGCGCTTGCGTGCGACCAATTTGGCTCCGAAGTGATGTGCCAGATCCAGATGTGCCAGCACACTTAGTCGTACCGTCTTATGCATCATGTCGGGATCACTGCTCAAGAATAGACCTGGATTCGCAGCGCCAGCATTGGAAACAACCAGACCAATATCAAGATCATGCGTGGCAGCAGTGAGCTTTTCCAGAAAGCCTTCCTGGGAAAGGTCTAGTGCAATAGCGCGATAGGCAATAGTATAGTCTTTGGCCAGAGCCTCTCCGATCTCTTCTAGCAAGGAGAGGCGTCTGGCAACGAGGATCAGATTGATCCCACTTGCAGCCAATTGCCGCGCGAACTCCTTGCCGATGCCTGAAGAAGCTCCGGTAATGACTGCCCAGGGGCCGAATATGCCCTTATCAATGTGTTTCATCGTCTCTTTTCCTCTTTGTGTCTTGACTCTTGCTCATCTCTCTGGATGCTATCCCGTAATCAGTGCCGGACGAGAAGCAGAATGATCTTCGTTTGTCCTGGTTACAGGAAGCTGAATTTCGATCACCGCCTCCTCTAATCTGGCAGGCTGCAATGGCTCGATAAAGACTTCTCGGCCAGGCCCAGTCAATTGATAGCGGTTTTGCTCTATCCAGATCCCCAGCGTGCCATAATAGCTTTCATGATGGGCGGTCCCAATGTGAATCATGGTCGCCATGTTTTCGACCGCTGGTAGAGCGCGGACAGTCATGACTTGACCATTTGACAATGTAACCGGTTCGAGAGCCTCTTCGTCAAACATAAATCCCATCTCCACGTCGATGTTCTCCGTCTCGAAGCTCTCCTGGGGAAACAGGAGGGCCAGCTGGCCGGAAACACCTCTTCTGGTCAGTCGTGGCAGGAAGTGGAGGATCTGGGTTATGAGCGAGAAGCCCTCTTCTTTTGAAGAAACAACTTGTCGAAGAGAAAGGAAGTTGCGCGACGGGATTGACTTGAGCACAACATCATCAGTCAGAAAGCCCTGTTCCTCAACCTGGAAGATCCGCGTCTCGATGCTACGCATCCGTTCTTGTTCTTCGCGTAAGGTTTGCTCAATCTGAGCCTTACGCATCGTCAACATGCCGCGTATCTCCTCTGCCGAAATGTTCGCATCGAGCAGGCGTCGGATCTGAGGAAGTGTCAGTCCAAGATCCTTGAGGGCCAGGATGCGGTTGAG
>JAICIM010000601.1 GCA_025928885.1 Ktedonobacteraceae bacterium
CGCGCAGCTCCTCCGCTTGCGTGGTATTGGTCATGATGGTGGCGTGGCCTTTGAAGACGCCCGCGCCAAAGGCATGTTCCGGGTGAAAATGGGTACTCGTGAACAGCAGCTGCTTCGATCCAGCCACCTCTCTTGCGAAGTTGAGGACGCGCCTGCCATTTTCGTTGCCCAGGCCGCAATCGACGACAAGCACGGCATCGGTGCCAATTATGATCCCGATATTGGGGACCAGATCAATATGTGGATCAGGCAGCACAATAACGCCCGGAGCAATCTCTCGGGCCAACGCTGGTTGTACCAGGGGAGCATGATTGTTATCTTGAGACATTCTTTCTTCTCCATCTCGATATAAAGCGGAGCGAGAACGCCTGTGTCGATCCTGATGGCGTTTCGCTGTTTGTTTGCCAATGCAGGGAACTGGTACGAGTTGTTGAACAGCTTCCCTGTTGGATACAATGCTACAGGATGATCCCCTTGCGGTACGAGACAGAGAGGCGTTTTTGTCGGTTAGACCACACATGAAGCAAATTGTTGAAAATAGACTGAACGGTGAAAGAAATATATGGAGCAGAGAAAGAACGACGAGCGAGAAGACCCGCGTGTGTTGCGCACGCGACAGCTATTGCTGCAAGCCTTTACTGATCTTTTCTCAGAAAAGGGCTTTCACGCGATGACGGTGCAGGATATTACGGAGCGAGCGAGCGTTCATCGTGGCACCTTTTACGCCCATTTTGAAGATAAATATGCGATCCTGCAATACTGGCTGCGTGAGCAATTTCGCCAGCGCATAGCCAGTCCGGTGCTTTGTGCAGGCCCCTGGAGCCGCAGCACCCTGCGCTTGCTCATTCAGCGCATCGTCGAATGGTTCACGGAGTTGCACGATCTGACCAGATCAGAGGATCGAGCGCTCATTCCCCTGGTGGTAACAACTTTGCAAGAGGCGCTCTTCGAGCTACTTGTGCAAGAATTCCAACCAGTTGCCCCTTCGAGCATGGAGCAGCGGGGCGCTCTGGAAACCGTTGCAATGGTCACAAGCTGGGCTATTTTTGGTAGTGGCTTCCAATGCTTTCATCAATGGGACGAGCAGCAGGCCGCCGTGCCACCCGCAGAGCTGGCAAACAAGGTAACAGCCATCCTGATCGGTGGTTTAGCTCAAGCGCTGCCCGCGTTTCAACTCGATTGAGCCGGGCCTGGACGCTTGCCAGATAGGGGCGCTTTGCGATCGATCAGGGTGTTGGTGCCTTTTTCTATACTGAGATGGGCGTGTTACATCTCTCGCTGCCGCACAAGGGAAGCGACCTGTTCCTGAAGTGGTGCCTTATCGCGTTGATCGTAGGTTCCCCGAGCCTGTGCGACCTCCGGCAAATGTCCGTAGGCCCATATCTTGAGAGCATTCATTGGTTCGAGCAACGTCTGACCCAGTGGCGTGAGGCTATACTCCACGACGGGAGGCACAACTGGATAGACGACGCGCCGTACCAGCCCATTGCGCTCCATCGCCCGTAGCGTCTGTGTGAGCATTTTTTTCGAGATGCCATCGATCCGCTTGAGCAACTGGCCGAACCGCATCGTCCCCCCTTCCAATGCATAGATAACCAGCGAGGTCCACTCATCGGCGATCAAATCCAGCACCTGCCGCGACAGACAATCGGCGCGAAAAACATCAGGATATGTATACTGCTTAGTTTCCATACAGTAACTATACGACATTTCGCAACCATGCGCCAGTGCCGATCGGGGGTTTATTGAGACGAAGGAAACAGCTTGTCATTGTTAAAGCTCAGCCGCGAACATCTCTATAACGATGAGCTTGAGCACGAGACTCTCGCGCCGCTCCACAAGCCCATTCAGCTAAGAAAAGGAAAAAGAATGTCCTGAATGTAACCCCCCAAAAGTGAGTTTTTGTAGAGACTCTCGCAAAGTGTAGATTTTGGCCGCTTCTCAGGCTATACTAGAGGGGTAGCCGTTTAAATGGGGGAGGGGACTCGTGAGAGTTTGAAGCATCATTGTTGGTGTCCTTTATCTGTCGTTTTTGTTCCAGTTTAAATGGGGGAGGGGACTCGTGAGAGTTTGAAGCAGAAAAGGAGCGTGACACCGATTAGTATCCAATTTGCGTTTAAATGGGGGAGGGGACTCGTGAGAGGTTGAAGCCTTTCCAAATCTGGGGAAGCAATTGCTACCGCAGCGGTTTGAAGTTCGGGAGGGACTCGTGAGAGGTTGAAGCTCAGGGTCTTCGTCAGGGGAATAGTAAGACATCGTTGTTTAAAGGTAGGGAGGGACTCGTGAGAGGTTGAAAGCCCTGCGAAAAAAATTGGTGTGAATAAGCCTTTCGGGTTTAAGTGGGAGAGGAGACTCGCGAGAGGTTGAAAGAAGCGTTGCTGCGGGTCGAGATTCAGCCCTTGCCTAGTTTAAATGTGGGAGGAGACTCGTGAGAGGATTTGAAAACAAAAACAGATGTGCGGAATCATACCCGTACATCTGTTTTTGTTTGTATTTATCGGTGTTGGAGAAAAGTTGAAGGGTGGTTAATGGCTTGCTAATAGAGCCTGTACTGGCTCGATATGATCTTTGCTATTCTATCTGGTCGGTCCAACGGGTAGCGGGTAGGCCGCTCACTTCGATGAGGTCGTTGAGAGGGAGATCAAGCGCCCATGCGATTTTTACAATAGTGCTGAGGGAAACATCTCTGTAGGGATCACGAAACAGGCGTTGGACCGTTTTAAAATCCACATTTGCCGCCCTGGATAGCGTTGATTGGTTGAATCCCCGCTCTAATGCGACTTCTTTGACCTTCAGACGTATTTTCATGCTGAGATTGTAACAGTCCCTTTTGCTTGACAAAATTCACCCTCCCAGGTTAACCTATCAGGGTACCCCTTAAAGGGTAATCGGCGAAAATTGAATTGATGGGAGTGTAGAAGATGATCCTGATAAAGACTGAACCTGATTTGTATCCTGAAGCTATAGCCATTCTTATCGAGCATGGGTGCGTGGTGAAGCGCTCCTCTACCTGTTGTGAAGTGACCTTACCAGAAGGTTCCACGCGAAAAGAAATACTATTTCGCGCCGTCCTTGAACGCTACAAACTGGTGTTGCCCGATGGATTGGAGATGAAGGAGGTGTATAACCGGTTCCGTGGAAGAAGTGAGCTGTATTTCTATCTTGTTTGAAAGTATCGGGTTCGCCCCTATATCATACTCGGGCTTAGCCGTTTAAACTGGAACATCCGTTCTCTAGTTACCAGAAAGTAACCCTATCACTTTTTTGTGCCTTCTTACATGCCGCACGCTTTTCAGCTATAGTTTCCTTAACAGTGAGAGGTCATCCACTCATCAAAAGCGGGAGGCCGGTTCGTAGTTGCGCGACTTTATCGCGCATCTTCGCACCAACTCATTATATAAAGAGGAGAATTTCCCAATGTCTAGCCCGGAAAGCGTGCAGATTCGATCCTACTTATTCGCCGGTAAAGCTGCTCAAGGTGCGCCAGTCTCGCTGGCAAAGCAGCGTGCAGGCTATGATGCCCTTGTCGAAACCTATGTCGGACATCCAGTCCCGTTGCCAGAGGGGACGCATGTCGAGTCCGTGGACGTGGATGGTATCCCCGCCTTCTGGATAGCGCCACCAGATGCGGACGCAGAGCGCGTGATATTGTTCCTGCATGGCGGAGCCTATCTGCTCGGGTCGCTCCTGTCGCATCGCGATCTGGTTGCGCGGCTCAGTCGAGCGGCTGGCACGCGGAGCTTGTTGCTTGAGTATCGCCTCGCACCCGAACATGTCTTCCCAGCCGCCGTTGATGATGTGTTGACCGCCTATCGCTGGCTGCTTGCACAGGGAACACGCCCTGAGCATATCGTGCTGGCTGGCGACTCCGCAGGCGGCAACCTGTCCCTGGCGTTGCTACAGATGTTGCGCGACAGAGACATTCCCATGCCAGCCGGGGCCGTGCTTCTCTCGCCCTGGACCGACCTCGCTGGCACCGTTGAAAGCCGGACCACCCGCGATGCCGTCGATCCCATCTTCTCTGGTAAAGGCATTAACGGACTGGCGAGCTTCTATGTCGGCACTGAAGATGCTAGCCAGCCGCTCATCTCCCCGATCAACGCGGACCTGCGCGGCTTCCCACCTCTGGCAATTGAGGTTGGCTCCGATGAGGTCCTTCTGGATGACTCCCTGCTCCTTGCAGAACACGCCAGAACTGCCAACGTTCCGGTCGAGCTGACCGTGTGGGAGGAGATGTGGCACGTCTTTCAGCAATACTCGTCCATTCTGCCCGAGGGACAGCAATCGCTTGAGAACATGGGTAGGTTCATTCGCCGCGTGGGGTGAGC
>JAICIM010000676.1 GCA_025928885.1 Ktedonobacteraceae bacterium
ATTCTGGGCGCATGGTTAATCATGCTGGCAATTACGACCACGCTTAATAGGCACGTACGCCACGCATCGCTTGAGATATAATAGGCTCATGAATACATTGATATCTTATCTACGTGAGCATTACGCTATCGATAGACTCGGCGATGTGACCTGGGCGCACGCGGTCAACAGCAAAACCAGACTCAAGCGCTTTCTGCACGACCCGGAGACGATGGTGCTTGAGGCGGATATTTGCATTTCGCCGCGTGGCGATGCCGTTGCCGTTCATCCACCGGCCAACGATAGCGATCTGAGCTTCGACTCGCTATTGGAAGCGGTGGCATCCTCCAAGCAGGGGATCAAGCTGGATTTTAAAGATGCGGAAATAGTGATTCCGTGCCTGACAAGATTGAGGGAGCTGGATCTAGCGCAGCCGGTTTTGCTGAATGCGGATATCTTTCAGGGGTACGGCGGCTATCGGCCAAAGTTTAGCGCTGTTGGTTTTCTCGCCCTCTGCCGTAAGCTCTATCCCCAGGGCATTGTCTCTCTGGGCTGGACCACCACAGCTGGCCCCGATTCGGCTTTTACACGAGAGCATATCGATGAGGCGCTGGCGTTCTGCCGCGATGTGCAGCAGGCGACCTTTGCAGTGAGGGCGAGTTTACTGACCGCTTCCTGGCAGCATCTCACCCGTCTCTTGCAATCGGAGGGATACTCGTTGACGATCTGGAACGCCGAGCCGGTGGAGCAAGAATTGCTGGCCTGGATGCGTGCAAACACCGATCCCACGCGCACATTGTACGATTTGTCCGACCACGCAAAGAATCCCATTCGTGGCTGGTAATTGTCGTGAGCATGAGATAGCAGATTGAGTTCTCATGCTCATCGCAGACAAAGTTTTTAGTTTGTCAGCCTTAGCCTGTGGCTTTAGAAAGCACAAAACTGCGGTAATCGACCGTTCCTGTTTTGAGCGCTCTATACATTTCTGAGCCTTGCTGAGCGGCAAAGTAGAAGAAGACCTTGCGGAGGAAGCGAGGAACTTGTTGTTCGATGAGTTGTTGTTTTCGTTCGTGGTCAAGATCCAGCGCTTTTAGCACGTTAGCGTTAATGCATGTATTATTCACAATGGTCAGCCCGGCATCCAGAAAAGCCTTTTGCAATGTCACAATATTTTCCCCGTTGCGATAGTCGGCAAAGAGCAGATAGCCACCTGGACGCAGGACTCTCACCGCTTCAGCGAGGAAGTGTTTCATGCGGCCATACCCATATGAGGACTCGATATTGATAATGGCATCGAAGGTATTGTCCGCCAGCGGTAAATTTTCTGCGTCGCCTTGAAGAAAGCGCATTCCCTCGATATGACGATAAAAGTTGTTGCAGAAGGTAACCGCATTTTTTGAGATATCTACTCCAGTCAAAGATCTTGGTTTGAGGTAACGCTTTACATACGATGCACCGCCGCCGCGCCCGCAGCCTACCTCTAGAACATCCAGCCCTTCTAGATTTACAGCATGAACGACATGATGGTACATCTGAAGGCAGTAGTGGTTGTGAATATCTTCATCGTTGAGCGTGATTTTTTCTGTATGGGGATCGAGAGAGACATAGCCGAGGTTCATACAGGTCATGTAGGCATCTTTGTCCAGGGCTGACAGGTATTGAAACCAGTTTCTAATGAGAAAGCGCCTGATATCTGGGGAGAGATGACAGGCAGTGTCAAAGAGTTGCGCAAGCATAGTGTTCTCCTTTCCCGTCTGGCATGTCTTTGTAAGAAATGTTGCATGAAGAAAGCGTTTGCCCTTCGCTGCTCTAGTGGTCCCCCTTTCTGTCCAGCAGAAGTAGCAAATGCATCATGGATTGTTATATCTTATAATATATTCGGACTAATAGTTGCTAATTTATACGTTTCGATGAGGTAGTGAGTTATTTATGATCTCTACACAACGCTTTATTGTCCATTGAGCCATGTGCCAATCGTGATGAAGAATATTGTCATAGACCTCTGATAGCCCGATGTGCAGTTGATAGCAGAGAAGACGCTCTCGATAATTGGGCAGATGTGTTAAATTCGCCTCATAATATGCCGCTTGAGCCGCCATGCAGTCAAGCCATGTACTCCAAAAATAAGCTGTTGCCACATCGAAGAGCGAATCACCATACTTAGCACAATCCCAATCCAGCACTGTTGTAATGCGTCTGCCATCAGTGAGGATATTGTTTGAGCCAAAGTCGCCATGAATGAGGTGGCGCTCTTCTGGACAAAATGGAATCAAAGAGGTAAATACAGCAATAATATAGATGAGTGATGTCTGATCTATATGGTCTCGATAGGGGGATGTAGTATTGAGGATGGAGAGGAGATATTCTTGCCACGTTGTATATTGCCCTCGCCCATTTGCATCAAAATTGCCATATCCGCTTGTCTGGGAGAGATTATACTCTTGCAGGGCAAACCAGACATCGGCGGTTGGTTGTAGTAGCTGTTTGATGACCTCATGATTGACATCTTGTAGTGTCAGGCCAGAGACACATTCGGTGATGCAAAATGCGTGCTGCTCGTCGATGTGTCCAAGCTGGGTAACTTCTGGAATGGGTATCCTGTCTGAATGGAAATATTTGTAAGCATAGGCATCTTTTTGAAAGCCTTCGATGGATCTGTTAATGCGAATCACATAGCCTTGATCCCCCTCAAACGAAAAAGCCTGCGAGACCTCGCCCTCTTGCATGGGACGAACATCTCTTATCTCACACGCAAAACGTTCCCTGAGAAACGCCTCCACAGCTTGTACCGACAGCTTTGTCTTTCTCTCCATAATTGATATTATAGCCCAAAGAAAATATAGCCCGATTGCAAACGCAACCAGGCTACATCGGTTTTGAATAAGATTACGATTGAGCACCTACTGTTTCGCCTTCTGGCGCAATCGTGGTCCAGGAGAGACGCCAGCCTTCACGGAAGGCCACGAGCAGGCGCAGGGCGATCAGCGCAACCAGGGCCAGTAGCGCCAGAACCATCATACCGAGGGCATAAGAGCCGCTCAGTTGCTTGACGCTGCCTAAGAGCGTGGGCAGGAAGAAGCCGCCCAGTCCACCGAAAGCGCCGACGATACCGGTGGCAATGCCGATC
Source organism: Ktedonobacteraceae bacterium (assembly GCA_025928885.1). Lineage (GTDB taxonomy): Bacteria > Chloroflexota > Ktedonobacteria > Ktedonobacterales > Ktedonobacteraceae > JAICIM01. The sequence goes on from JAICIM010000676.1 coordinate 3,107, forward strand.
TCTTTGCGGAAGCGTTGCGGAACGAGCTGGAACACTGCTCCGTTGCCCATGCCGAGAATGCTGACGCTGATGACGATGAGCCAGGCCATGACGCTAAGTGGGAACAGGAATGAGGCCAGTGCGTAGAGCAGGGCAATCAGTGTAAAGAAGACGGTCAGCATGCGGATACCGCCAAATTTGTCGGAGAGGTAACCGCCAAGCGGACGCAGCGTGCTGCCCATAAAGGCGGCCAGAGCGGTGAGCGAACCGGCGTCGATGGCGGTGAGCTTATATTGCACATTGAAGAAGATCGGCAGGAAGGTTCCCAGGCCAACGAAACCGCCGAACGTCACGCTGTAGAACAGGCAGAACCACCAGAGATCGCCCCGCTTCAGAGCCACCAGATAGTTGCTGATCGATTGGCCCTTTGGTTGGTTCGGGCTATCTTTTGCCAGCAGCACGAAGACTAGCAGCACGATTGCCAGAGGGATGATGCAGAAGCCCATCACGGCCTGCCAGCCAAAGTTGGCCGCGATACGTGG
>JAICIM010000102.1 GCA_025928885.1 Ktedonobacteraceae bacterium
GGCAATGGGGCCACCAAAGGAGGTCAAACCCAGCCGCGTAAAGACGGCCAACACTTCAAGAAAAGAGCCTTGCGCACGACGAGGCTCCTCGTCGTGCTGCACGGCTGCCTGATCGTCTGAGGTTTCCCCCAGCACCTCGCTGATCTGCTGATTCTGTTTCTGTTGCTCCATGTATTCTGTCTCTTTCATGAAGTCACAGGAATAAACTCTTCCTCATTCGACGCTGGTGCGGCGGGATCGGCCCAGAGCCAGACCACCGATAGGCAGGGCGATTAGCCCCAGCACCAACGCCGCAGCACCACCGACTACTCCGTTGCCAGTGCCGGGACCACCGTTAGCGAGGGCCAAAACCAGCCCGCCATTGACTGCGGCGATGAGTGCCACCACCAGGGCCGTGATGGCTCCTCCTTGCCCAGGGGCAAGGCCGAAACGCCTGGCGGGACGAAAGAGGACCAGCCCGCCGATAATCAGGGCGATCAGCCCCAGCACCACCGCCGCAGTAGCCCAGAGTCGTTGGGTCGTCGGGCCGTACACCGTTTCGGTAGCCGGCCCGGAAAGGTGTACGACCACCAGTACAGCGTACACAAGCCCCCCGAACAGGGCGACTGCCGCCAGGAGGGCGAGAAGAAAAGTGAAGATTCGTTTCACAGGTTGAGTGTTTTGCATGTGATTGATTCCCTCTTCCTTATTATTCTAGCGCTTTTCGATGTTCAATGCTTTCACCAAAGCATCAAGGTGCTGTTCCTAAAAGCTGCATCATGCTCTTTGCCCATTGTTCAACTTCCATGCTTGCCCCGGGTGTAATTTTAAACTGGTGAAGGCCTCCTGAGCTTTCAGGGTCAAGAGACGCGTTAGTGGCGAGGCTCTTGTCTCGCTGGCTCAAACAGTTCAATGAGATTGCCCGAGGGATCTTCAATCCAGATTTGCTGGCCTCCTGGCCCCTTGATGATGCCATCTCGACGGAAAGGCACTCCTGCCTGTTTGAGCGTCTCCATCACGGCTGGCAGATCCTCTACCTCGATGATCAGGCGATTCCAGCCGCCAGGGGAGGGGTGCTGTCCATCAGGCAGAGCACGCGCCCCTGAGCTTTGTGGGCCACTGAGCAGGAGATGGAGATCCCCTCGTGTGACCTGGGCAACCGCCGGACTCGCATTGAATCCCAATGTAAACCCCAAATGGCGCGTGTAGAAGGCAATTGCTTGATCGACATCTTCAATCATATAGCGAATGCGTGCCATATCTTTCTTTCTCCTTTTCTTCAAGAACCACGTTCCTTCGATAAGTCCGATACCATAACCCTTTTCTCGACGAGGTTTCGCATCGGTCCTTCTCGTTTCCAGCTTGGAGCCGGGTTGAGAGACGCTCAGTTTGCTGTCTTCTGTCCCGGAAGCGACACCTTCCGCTCTTGTTCCAGCAAGGTGAGTAGCAGCCGAATGCGCACATCCAATTGGAGTGCCAGTTGATCGAAGACCTGTTGTCGCTCCGCTTCCGATCCTTCTACCGACGTGGGGTTGGGCAAACTCCAATGAATCGGCGCCTCTTCTCCCCAGATAGGACACCGCTCACGAACCCGATCACAGAGCGTGATCACGCGATCAAACGACTGACCCACAAACCCCTCTAGGGACTTGGGCTTGGACTGACTGAGCTGGATGCCCTGTCGGGCAAGCGTGCGGATCACCAATGGATGGACGACAGGGCCAGGATGACTCCCTGCGCTGTACGCCTGGACCTGTCCGAGGCTCAGGTGATTCACCAGTGCCTCGGCCATCTGAGAGCGGGCGCTGTTGCTCGTACAGAGAAACAGGAGACGTGGTGGAGGACCGTCAAAGTGGAAGTCGGTGCGGCTCCCTGGGGGAATCGCTACTCCCAGGCTCGGATGGAGGCTTAACGGCGCTTGCAGGTAGAGCGTGTGGAGGCGTTGCAGATCCAGGCTGTAGTAAAACGAGCGCTCATCAGCGGCGCTACGCCGTTCATGCACGAGACCCGCCTGGCGAAGCTTGCGTAAGTGGTAAGACACCAGATTGAGTGGCTGCTTCACCTGCGCCACGAGTTCGGCCACACGGTAATCACTCTGGGTGAGCTGGTGGAGTAACGTCCATCGCAGATCATGTGCCAACAGTTTGAGTACCGGTGGAGCTAGCTGTTCCATTGTCTGCACCTTCATTTTTCTCCAATTTTATTTGAAGCAATCCAATTTAATAATATTCTACCCAAGAATGGTTGACAAGTCAAGAGAGAAGGTCTGTGGCTCTGGAGAAGACGGCCTCATGGTGGGGGAAAAAGACATATTTTTAAACTGGTTCGCGACCTGCTACAACCTCGTTGCGCAACTCTTCTGAAAAGTCTCCCCACCAGTTCAAGGAAGAGATCATCCCGCTTGGGCTAGTGGCTGAAGTTCAACGTGATTCTGTAGTCCCCAACACTCTCATCATTGAAGCGATAGCAGTGGGCGACCCAGTTCTGCCCCATGACTTCGATGATCCTGGTCGAGGTGCTGATGCCAGACATGTGAAGGAAGCAAACGATGATGGATTCGCTGCGTCGAGTTGCGCGAAATGGAGCTACGCAAAAAGCAAGCAGAATCATAACCCCACTCGGGAATGTTTCACTCCATATTGGTCAAGAGAAACATTCCTGCCAGCTTCCTCGCACATTGTTACCGCAAATGCCGCTACAAAAAAGAATAGCAACAGGATTGTGTCGCCTTTTTTTTGTATCACATCAATAAAAATCTTTTGCTCTTGCGAATCATTCGCAAATAGGATATGCTTTTTATTGAGAACAAACAAGATGTATTTGTAATGTAGAGAGCTGCCTGCTTGTATCTTGTCGCTTCCTGTAAGCACGACCTGGCTCCTACCATATCACGCTCAGAGCGAGCCAGATGCACCCACTGTGAAGAATGGAGAGAAATTGTGCATATTCCTGATGGCTATCTCAGCCCGGTCTTTTCCCTGGGAACCGGTATTGCAACGGTTCCGGCCTGGGCTATCGCGGTAAGACGTGTACGCAAAGTGCTGAATCATCGCACCGTCCCACTGTTGGCGATCTTTGCCGCCTTCTCCTTCACGATTATGATGTTTAACATCCCTGTCCCCGGCGGCACCACGGCTCATGCAGTTGGCGGCACCCTGATCGCTATCGTGCTTGGTCCCTGGGCGGCAATCATCGGGATCAGCACCGCCCTGATCATTCAGGCACTCTTCTTCGGCGACGGCGGCATTCTCGCCATCTTTGCCAATTGTCTGAACATGGGTGTCATTCTCCCCTTTGTCGGGTATGCAAGCTATAAATTGCTTGCCGGGAAATCGCCACTGCTCTCGACGCGCCGCGTCTGGGCTGCTGGTATCGGCTCCTACATCGGCATCACCGTTGCCGCCATCGCCGTTGCCATCGAGCTTGGTGTGCAACCATTATTGTTCAGCCAGGACGGACATGCGCTCTACAGCCCTTACCCTCTTGCGGTTGCGCTACCAGCTATGCTCCTATCACATATGTTTGGCGCGGCCTTAGTCGAGGCACTGGTCACGGCGCTTGGCTTTGCCTTTATTCAGCGCAACTATCCACAGTATCTCACCTCACTACGCTCTGTGGTGTCGGGATCTGAGGTCGTGGAAGGGCAGGCAGAGGCGATACCGCTCTGGCGCATCTTCGCCGTAGGTATTGTCGTCGCCATCGCGCTCTTATTCCTGGTGGGACTGCTCACGGGCGGCGGACGCGTCGATCACCTCTTTGGTGCCGATTGGTCGCAGGTCAGCTGGCCTGATATCCTGGTAATGCTGGCAATCACAGCAGGCATCGCTATCGTGCTCATTCCGCTCGCCTGGTTCCTTTTGCCAAAGCGGATCAAAGGGGTAGGAACCTTCTTTGTTGCCATCGCGATCATTGCCCCGCTTGGCCTGATTGCCCCCGGCTTTGCCTTTGGCGAGGGCAATACTAAAGATGTTAAGGCGGCCTTTGGCTACATCCCGGAGGGGTTGCGGCAATTTTCCAGCCTCTTTAGCGCCCCCTTCAGCGGCTATAACGTGCAGATCCCATTTTTTAGCGGTGCCAACGCCCCGCTCTGGCACGCGGCTATCGGCTACGAGATCAGTGGGATCATCGGCGTGCTGCTCATTGGAACAGTTATTCTCGGGATCGGCACGCTGCTACGTCGCAGACAACCGCAGGATACATTAGAAGAAGGTTCGGTACACGCATGACAACATCGAGTTCCTGGCGTGATGAGCGGCGAGAGCAGAAGCGGCAATTTGGCTGGATCGAGAAGACGATCGCGGGCATCGCCGGGGCCATTGAACAGGCGGTTTTTACCGAGGAGCATGCCCACAAAGCGGGCTGGCTCCAGGCGCTCAATCCACGAGCCAAACTGGTGATGTTTCTCGCCCTCGTTCTAGCCGCCGGCCTCTCGCACTCGCTGTTGACGCTGATTGCGCTCTATCTGGTCCTGCTGGTCGTGGCGCGTCTGAGCAAGATCCCGTATGATGTGTTTGTGAAGCGCGTCTGGATTGGCATCCCGTTCTTTGCCGGAGTCGTGATCATTCCGTCTATCTTCTTTGCTTCGAGCGAGCGCTGGTTCGACATCACCGTTGGATCGCTCCATCTCGGCCCCTCCTGGGCTACCGTACTCACGGGGGCGATCTTTGTGGCACGCGTCGGCGTCTCGGTCTCGCTGGCGGTGCTGCTGATCCTGACCACGCCCTGGTCTGATCTGATGAAGAGCCTGCGGGCATTTCACGTCCCCCAGGTCTTCATCCTGCTCCTCACCATGACCTATCGCTACATCTTCCTTTTCCTGCATACCGCCAACGGCATGTTTGAGGCCCGTAAGAGCCGCACGGTTGGCGTCACCAGCGGCAACGAGCAGCGCAGTTGGGTGAGCAGTTCGATCACGAGCCTGATGCAGCGCTCCTTTAAGATGAGCAACGATGTCTATGCTGCAATGGCGGCCCGTGGCTTTAAAGGGGATATCTACACCTACCACGACGATCAGATGCAGAGAGCCGATTGGTTCGCTACCATCGGTGCGATTGTGCTGGCCGTTATAGTATGCTTCCTGGGAAATAGAATCATATGAATACATCACAGACAGCAAACGATGTTATCTTCTCATTAGCGGGCGTGCGCTATCGCTACGGAGGCCACCATCTGGCGCTGGACGGCATCGATCTAGAAGTGCGGCGCGGAGAGCAGGTCGTGCTGCTGGGCGCGAACGGCTGCGGCAAATCGACGTTGCTCAAGATGCTCGACGGCATCTATGCGCCAACAGAAGGAAGCATGTGTGTGTTGGGACGGGAGATCAAAGCGGTGGCAGCCGGGGAAGATGCCTTTCAGTTTCATCGCGAGGTCGGTTTCGTCTTTCAAGATCCCGATGTCCAGCTTTTCAGCGCGACCGTATTCGATGATGTAGCGTTTGGGCCGCTGCAACTGGGCCTTACTCCCAGCGAGGTCAAAGAGCGCTGTCAGGAAGCAATGTCGCTGATGGATATCGAACACCTGGCGAAGCGTGCGCCCTTTGAGCTGTCCGGCGGAGAGAAGAAACGCGCTGCCATCGCTTCGGTCCTCTCGCTACGTCCCGACGTGATCCTGCTCGACGAACCAACGGCCTCGCTGGACCCGCGCACAAAATGGATTCTCGTCAATCTCATTCGCAAGCTGGGCGAGGCGGGTAAGACGGTAATCACCACCACCCATGAGCTGGAGATCGTGCCGATCATCGCTCAGCGCGTGGTCGTAATCGGGGAAGAGCGGCGCATCCTGGCCGACGGCACGCCGGAGAGCATCCTGGGTGATCGCGACCTGTTGATCGAGGCCAACCTGATCCATCCACAACTGCACGAGATGGGCATGGAACACCATCTCAAACGCTTCCATCACGCCACCGATCCAATACCCGATGCAGTCATATCTCAAAAGATGTAGAACAAAATATTAAGCATCAGAATATGTTGTACGGGCATAATTCATCACGTCCCATTTATCCTTGATTTATCCATATTTTGAATTTCCTGTTTTTATGGATGAATCTTTGGATAAATGGGACGTGATGAATTATGTCCGTACAATTCAGTTATTATTCAATAATAGGGGTAGAAGTTAGCCGATAAACTCCTGCGCAAAGCGGCGAATCGCGGCCAGATCGGTTGGATTGGCAAAACGAACGATCAACTCCTGCACTCCGGCTTCCTCATAGGCAGCGATGCGTTTGCGAATCGTGTCGGGACTACCAACCAACGTATCATTGATAGCATTTCCATATCTGGCTCGCGCAAATTCTGGAAGCGACGCCAGAGCCTCTTCATCGGTATCGGCAATGGCGCAAACTGTGCCAGAAGTGCGATGAATGCTATTGTAATCGCGACCGACTGCCTCGCAGTGCTGCTTCAGTACGTCAAACTTATGCTTGATCGTGTCCAGATCGCCGCTCACGTTACAGGCATCGCCATATTGCGCCACCAGCTTGAGCGTCACTTGCTCGCCACCACCACCGATCAGCAGCGGGATGTGCGGCTTCTGAACGCCCTTTGGCTGATTGATCGCGCCGCGCACCTGATAATATTTGCCCTCAAATACCGCCTCCTCTTGCGTCCACATTGCCAGAATCACCTGCACCGCCTCGCGCAAATAGCGTAGACGCGTCGGCGCATCAGGATAGTCGTAGCCATAGGCACGATATTCGTGTTCGTACCAGCCTGCCCCGATGCCGAAGTTCAGGCGACCATGACTCAGTACGTCAACCGTGCTTGCCATCTTTGCCAGCAATGCAGGATTGCGATAGCCATTGCAGGCCACCATCTGCCCAATGCGAATGTTTTTTGTATCACGTGCCAGCGCTGCCGTGCTCATCCAGCACTCAAATGTCACTTCTTGCGATGGCTGTGGGATCGTGTGGAAATGGTCAACGAGCCAGGCAGAGGTAAAGCCAGTTGCATCAGCTGTCTGCGCAACACTCGTCATCGTCTCATACGCCTCGACCGGATCTTTAATCTGAACCAGATCCATCACCCAGCCCTGCGGAAGTGAAATACCATAGTTTACAGGCATAAAACGAATCCTCTCTCCGGTGAACCTATCCCTGCTGCATAGTTGGAGCAGAGAATACTCTTTCTCTTGTCGCTATGCACGATAATAATTATTTATTATCTGCAACAAACTTTATTATAGCACCTGGAACTTTGCATGTATTGTGACAAACTTTCAAGATTTGCTCAAGATTTGTAACAAAGCTCATACCCGATAACAAAATGAAACGCATTTATGTTAAGATAGCAATAAACAAGGTTCAAATTTCTCGTGGTATCATACGCTATAAGTCTGTGATCCTGTTAACCGCGCTCCCACGTGGCTAGCAAGCCCGCTGTCCCACGAGATGGAGCATAACGTATGCCGCAAAAGATTTTGATTATCGAAGACGAAGAAGGCATCATTCACCTGCTGAACTTGTATTTAAAAGATGCCGGTTATACAGTCGTCGCAGCCTATGATGGCGCGGATGGCCTGGCGCTACATGCCCGCGAACGTCCAGATCTCGTGATCCTGGATATCATGCTGCCTGCGCTCAACGGCTTTGAGGTCTGTCGTCGCATTCGCGCATGGTCGAAGACGCCAATTCTGATGTTGACCGCCCGCAGCGATGAGGATGACCGCATTAATGGGTTGGAACTGGGAGCAGATGATTATCTGGTCAAGCCGTTCAGCCCACGCGAACTGGTGAGCCGCGTGCGAGCGATTCTGCGGCGAACCAGTAGCAGCCAGGAGAGCAGCGAACAACCGGCGACCACGGCATCTCCTGCGAAGTCGGAGAAGAAAAGTATTCTCTACTTCCCCGGCCTCTTCGTTGATCTCCCGGCACGGCGTGTGGAGATCAATGGCAAAGAAATTGCGCTCACCCCGACCGAATTCGATCTACTCGCACTCATGGCACAATCGCCCGATCGCGTTTTCACACGCGAGATGTTGATGAATAAGGTCTGGGGCTACGACTATCTCGGCGACGGTCACACAATCGATGTGCATATCAGTTCGTTGCGCAAAAAGATAGAGACCGAACCGGGACAACGCTATATTAAAACGGTTTGGCGCGTTGGCTATCGTTTTGAGGCTAAAAGCACCCGAGCAGTGTGAGGAAGGATTATGCGTATTCGCTGGTGGCAAAGCATTCGTTGGCGATTGGCCATAGGTTCTGTACTGGTTTCGCTGGTCGCGACCGGCCTGTTGACCCTGGCCGCTCTCTTCGCCATTGTCCGATTTTATGATATCGATCAGCAGGGCCGCTTAACCAATGCTGCAACCGGCACGGCACAAATGATCAGCGAACACTATGCACAGGACCATGACCATAGCCTCTATCAGGCCGCTAAAGCTGCCTATAGTTTCCCACGCCTCTCCGCCACAACCGCCGTCACCAAATCGCAGGGAGATGACTATCTGCTCTTCGTCCTCAATCACGATAACAAGGCCACGTTCCCTACCCTGAAAACCCTGTCGCATGGCAAACAATCGACCCAGGATCTACTAGAAGAATTGCTCGAAGGGCTGGCTCATCCAACCGCGAAGACAAAAGATGGTTTTGCTCAGTTGCGCGATGCCGTCTTACAGGCTCAACAGGGCAAATCTATGACCGGTGAGATCGGCACGGCCTATCTGGGTGTGTTGCCGCGTGCCTTTGCCGTAGAGCCAATTAAAGTTGTAGGAGCGCAGGCACCCGTTGGTGTGATCGTACTCATCCCAACCTCGGCGGCCAATAACACGCTACCTCCGTTCGTAAAAATCGTTGGACGGGCCGTACTGCTTGCCTCAGTGGTCGTAACCGTCCTGGCTGCTATTGCTGGCATCCTCTTCTCACGCACCATCACGCATCCTCTCGCCAAACTGAATGGTGCCACGCGCAAGATGGCCACTGGCGATTACGGGGCGCAGGTACGCACCAATGCCCAGGGAGAGCTGGGCGAACTGGCAACGACGTTTAACGATATGGCTGCACAGCTGCAACGCGACGTGGAGGAACTACGCAAGCAGGAGATCTGGCGGCGCGAACTGCTGATGAGTATCACGCACGATCTCGCCACGCCACTCACCGCAATCACTGGTCTGGGAGAAGCGCTGGCCGATGGTGTCGATCAGAGCCGCGAGGACTATGAAGCGACCGGGCGCATCATTGTCCGCGAGACCCTGCGTTTACGTCGCCTCGTGCAAGACTTGCATATGATGGCAAAAGTAGAGGCCGGTGCGCTGCATCCACACCGCAAACCGGTCCGTCTGGCCGCTCTGCTTGATGAAGTACTGGCCGTCCTGACTCCTGAGTTTGAGCGTGTGCAGGTTGAACCGGTCAATGCCATTCCTTACAACTTACCAATCGTCCAGGCCGACCCGGACATGCTAGCCCGCGTCTTCTCAAACCTGTGCGACAACGCCCTCCACTTTACGCCAACTGGCGGGACGATTACGATCGAGGCGCAACAACAGGATGCTCAGATGGTCGTTTCCGTCACCGATACCGGACAGGGCATCCCCCCTGAAGCGCTCTCCCGCGTCTTTGAGCGCTTTTTCCGGGGCGATAGCGCACGCCAATCAAAGACGGGCGGCAGCGGTCTGGGGCTGGCAATCGTTCGGGCCATCGTTGAGGCACACGGCGGCGATGTACGAGCCGAGAATGCTCCAGGAGCCGGCGCACGCCTGATCTTTACCCTGCCGCTTCAGGCTGCCGGACAACTCTCGCTCAGCGATACTCCAACGCTACCACTACAGGAACATCTCTTGATCCCCCCTCGGAGATAGCCTGAATAGCAGGCTATCTCGACGAGCCACGACACACAATGATATACTTTACTCAACAACAATATTCAAGGATCACATACGTTTGCCGATGATGAAAAATGAAGTGGACGGCGTTCTTCGTGGCGATGATAACTAACCCATTTCACATTTTTCTTGCAGTGATGTATAGCACCAAAATCATATACGGTAAAGAGGTCTTGTATGACGACCCATATTTCTCTCGCTTCAAACGCTCTTTTCACACGTTATATCGCTACCACTACTATTGAATCTCAGGAGCTACTAGATCCAGAACAGCTCCAGATCATCAAGAAAATTGTGCAGCATGCGGGCGCACTGCTGGAAGTTGCTCACTGTTCGCTGGCCCTGGTCGATGCCTCCAATACAGCTGTTGTCACCCTCGCGGCTCTCCTTCCACATGGTCAGCAACCTCGCCGCACGCGTTTTCGCTTCAACGAAGGGGTGGCTGGCTGGGTGGCTGCACACCGCAGCTCGCTTTTCCTCAATCACGCCGAGCATGATCCGCGCTTCAGGCGTCTCGGCGATCAGCCCATCGGTTCTATACTCTGTGTTCCCCTGCTAGATCAACAGCAACTCCTCGGCACGCTTACCGTGAGCAGCACACAGGTTGCTTACTTTGACGAACAAAAGCAACGGATATTGGAAATTCTGGCAGATCAGGCTGTACAGACAATTGTACATGCACGTCAGACCGCAATTGTCCAGCAGCAGACACGGCAGCGCGAAATGCTCTTTCGCCTCTCGCGCACTCTCGTAGCCCAACTCGATCCCGAAGCCCTCTCTCGCACTATTCTCGCCGCCATACAAAGCGTCGCTCCCTGTCAGCAGGCCATTATTTATCTGACGGATGAAGGCGCTCATAAACTGGTGCCGAGGGCTGAGCTAGAGAGCGAGCCACTCCAGATTGAAGATGCTCACCCCATTCGAGAGATACGCACAACTCAGCTAACCAGCGAATCGATCGATCTTGAAAACCAGCAAGCGCTGCCCGCGTCGGCGGCACACCATCGCCATCCGATGTTGCGCCCCCCCTTTCGCTGCGGGGATCATCCCGAGTGGTCCCCGGCTGAAATGGCCGTCCCATTGCTTACTAGAAACACGCTCTACGGCGTCATCTGGCTGACACGCTCCACGGCCTTTCACAGCGAAGAGTTTCGCCTCGTGCGCCATATCAGCGCTATGATGACGACGGCGCTGGAAAACAGAGCAGTACAACACAAGCCGAAGAGCGAGGGAGCGCAACAGATGCAGGTCGGTTTTCTGTCAAAGGTGGCACACGAACTGCGCTCACCGATCAACACGATCAACGGCTATCTGGATCTGGCCCTGGAAGGGGTCGCCGGAGACCTGAACGAGCAGCAGCACGAGTTTCTTCGCCGCGCCCGCTCCGGCAGCGAACACCTCTACGCCCTGTTAGAGGATCTCCTGCTGATCGCCCGTGCCGACACCGGACAATTGCAGTTGAACCGTGCCATCATGCACTTAGCAGACGTGATCGAGAACGCCGTCGAAGAAATGGAGCTAACGGCCAGCGATAACGGTATCGTCGTAGGGGTAGAGATCGCGCCCAATCTGCCCCGGCTCTACGGCGACGCGATACGCTTACAACAGGTGATCCGCAACCTGCTCAACAATGCCCTGCGTTTCACGCCAGAGGGAGGTCAGGTCACGATCGCTGCCCGGCTTGCGGAGCAGGCCAGTTCCGACGAAGAGGGCGGCACAATCGAGCTGCTTGTGAGCGATACCGGAGTTGGCATCGAGCCAGAAAAGCTGGCATATATCTTTGATCGCTTCGTCCAGGCGGTTCCGGGCAGCAGAGGGCGTAGCGGCGGGCATGGCCTGGCGATCGTCAAAATGGTGGTGGAGCTACATGGAGGCGCGGTGAAGGTTAAAAGTGCGCCGGGAGAGGGAAGCACCTTCGTGTGTACACTGCCCTGCCTGCTCACCTAGAGCAAGGGGGCGGTTTTCTACTCAAAATGAGAGCGATCTCATTTTTTCGCCTGGAACGATTTCGTCGTGAAGCACCATGATAGCCCTTGACTCACTGCGGAATGCGTGCTATGCTCAAGTTATCTCAATATGTTCCTTGCTGATTCAACGGCCAGGAATGAGGCTCGGTAATGTAAGCTTGTATCAGGAGAAGGAGACAGACAGTGGGTATGCTACGGGTGATGTCCCGTCGCGGCGACGACCGGATTAGCTGGGACTCCAAAAAACTAGAGGTACATGATCCTGAAGCAATGGCGGCCATTCGAGAGGCGGAGCGCATCTTTAATGAAGAGCGCACGAAAGGCGCAACAGCATTTAAGGTTGAGCCGGGCAAAGCCATCGAGCGTATCGACAAATTTGATCGTACCGCCGAGCAGATTGTGATTGTTCCACGCGTCGTTGGTGGGTGAGGAGTACAGCAACTATGTTGGAAACGCTGAGTTTATTTCTCGGGATCTGGCTGCTGTTCCTTTTGCTGGCAATCTACTATCTCTCGCAATCTTCTGATAGCGGGGTAGGTCGTTTCCGCGAGTCGGTCAGTGAGCATTTATCGGCTGAGAGCCGCGCCAAAGCACTCTTGCGTGAGATGCTCTCCGAGAATCAATACCAGCAACTCATTAAATTTGGATATCTGGAAATATCCAGCCCCACAATTGACAATCGAGTCTATCGTATTCCTGGTTCTGGCGGACTGGTCAAGGTCTACGAGCGCGGGTGCGCAATTATGGAACTCTGTTTACAACCAGCTGAGCCATTGCCCGATGGCGACGTGGTGGTGATGCACAAATTGATGATCGAAGGCAATGAGCAGGAGTACTTGCAAAAAGCGAACCATTTCGCCCCTGGCATTATCTCTTTGCGCTGCCAGCACCTCTAGACTCGACCAGACTGTTTTGCGGCCTTCGCTGGTCTTACCAGTTAGAGCTGACTCGACCAGACCATCTTGTGGTCTTTGTCGTTTTTCACAAATTAACAAATGAGTTCTCCCCGATGTCTTTGAGGGAGTTTCTGACCGTACTGTCCGCGCAGTGCGGCAGGCAAGGGGTACGCCCCTTGCCTGCCGCCAACTCCACTTACATCACCCTCCCCATTTTGTGCAATATGCCACAATAACATTGTGTTATATTTGATATCCTCCCCCTGGATTACGTCTATTTCTACATATATATTATCTGGTATAGCAGATGCGTTAACTTTGGCTCTAGAGATACGTAGTAATTGTGGGGTTCCAGACTAGTGTGGAATTTTCACTCGACTGATACCAGGAAAACAAGTATAATCTGCTGAGATAGGACACTAGAGACTCAAGTTGTGCTTATATGTCTCAGAAGGTAGGAAAAAAAGAAGATGGAATGTCCCTACTGTAAAGCAGAGAATCGGGACGGAGTGCGATATTGTGGGAGTTGTGGTAAGCTTATCGGGACACCGCCCGACACGCCAACTGCCATGCCTGGTAATAGTTCCTCTCGCTCACTGGCAACTGGCTCTCGCTTGCAGGGCGGTCGCTATGTGATCAAAAAGGTGCTTGGGCAGGGCGGTATGGGCGCAGCACTGCTCGCGACAGATATTCGTCTGGATGGCAAACCCGTCGTTATTAAAGAACTCATTTCTGATACCGTTGACCCCGATCACCTCCAGGACGATGTGCGGAACTTCAAGCGAGAAGTGTCTCTTCTTGCCCATCTCGACCACCCTTTGATTCCAAATGTCACCGACCACTTCCAGGAAGGCTCCCGCTACTTCATGGTCCAGGAGTATGTGGATGGCGAGAACCTCGAAGAGCAGATCGAGCGCCTCGGCCAGCCACTTAAGGAGCGTGATGTCCTGGTCTGCGCATCCGAAATTCTGGATGTGCTTGACTACCTCGCACAACAAAACCCACCCGTGATCCATCGCGATATCAAGCCCGCGAATATCATCATCGGAGCGAAAGATCGTCGCGCTCATCTGGTTGATTTCGGCATCGCCCGCGCCGATGTGGCGAAAAACGTGCAACGCAAACAGACCTCAGCACTGGGAACGCCCGGTTATGCTCCCCCTGAACAATATCAGGGCAACGCTGATCCACGCTCCGATCTCTATGCACTGGCTGCCACTATGCACCACCTGCTGACCAATCGTGATCCACGCAATCATCCACCATTCTCTTATCCACCTGTGCGTGCATTCAACCAGCAGCTTTCGCCTGAGATCGAACAGATCCTCACCCGCGCACTCGCCAACGATATCAA